>JBDSKH010000285.1:0-21813 GCA_039917005.1 Pseudolysinimonas sp. | reverse complement strand
CGCTGACACGATGCTCGCCCAGATCATCAAACTGGTCCGCGAGGCACAAGGGTCGAAGGCGCCCATTCAACGCCTGGCCGACAAGGTGTCAAGCTACTTCGTGCCCGCCGTCATGGCGATCGCGATCTGGACCTTCGCCGCTTGGTGGGTCTTCGGGCCGCCGCCGGCGGGCGTGTTCGCGCTCGTCGCAGCGGTCGCCGTCCTGATCATCGCTTGCCCTTGCGCACTCGGGCTTGCCACCCCACTCTCTATCACCGTCGCCACCGGTAAAGCCGCGGCCAACGGCATCCTGATCCGGTCGGCGGAAGCCCTCGAAACTGCCCACAAGATGAACACGGTGGTGCTGGACAAAACCGGCACGATCACCAACGGCACCCCGGTGCTGACCGACGTAATCCCGGCAGACGGGTTCGATTCCACCGAACTATTGACGCTAGTCGCAGCTGCCGAGAGGGACTCCGAACACCCCCTGGCCACCGCGATCGTCGCCGGCGCGAAGGACCGTGACCTCGACATCCCGAGGACGTCGAGCTTTGAATCGGTCACTGGTCAAGGTGTGCGGTCCCAGGTCAACGGCAAGCAGGTGCTCGTCGGCAACATGCGCCTGCTAACCGCTGCGGGAGTGGACGGATCGGCCCTGACGGCCGACATGGAGCGGCTCGCAGCGGACGGAAAGACGCCCATGCTCGCAGCAGTCGACGGCCGCCCCGCCGGGGTGGTCGGCGTTGCCGACACGATCAAGGACGGCTCAATCGCAGCGATCGCAGATCTCGCCGCCCGTGGGATCGACGTGGTGATGATGACCGGCGACAACCGAACCACCGCCGCCGCAATCGCACGCCAAGTCGGCATCGGGCGCGTCGTCGCCGAGGTCATGCCTGAACACAAGGCGCGCGAGGTGCGCCGCCTCCAAGCGGAGGGCCGCGTCGTAGGGATGGTCGGTGACGGCATCAACGACGCCCCTGCCCTGGCGCAAGCAGACGTGGGCTCGGCGATCGGCACAGGAACTGACGTTGCGATCGAGGCCTCCGACATCACATTGATTTCTGGCAACCTCGCCGGACTCGTCGTCGCAATCGATCTGTCGCGCGCGACGATGCGGAACATCCGGCAGAACCTCGGCTTCGCGTTCGGGTACAACATCGTCGGAATCCCACTCGCCGCGGGCGTGCTCTACCCCGCGTTCGGCATTCTTCTCAGCCCGATGATCGCGGCGCTCGCGATGGCCCTGTCCTCACTGTCCGTCGTTACTAACTCCAGCCGGCTACGCCGGTTCTCTCCAAAGCCCGCGGCCAAGACGGCCGCGGCACCGATCACCGACCCGGTGGTCGAGATCGGCGAACAACAAAAAAGTAAGGACAATCAGATGACACACCACGAAGAGCACTCCAAAGCAGGCGCGACCCTGGTCACCGACCCCGTTTGCGGCATGACCATCGACCCCGCGACCGCCGCAGCAACCCGCGAGCACGATGGCGCAACGTTCCACTTCTGCTCCGAAGGCTGCGCAGCGAAGTTCGACGCGGACCCCCACCGCTACGGCCACCCGCACGCGAACCACTGAGCTCGACCCCAAGAAGGATCAACGGATGCACGGATACGTCGGCAACAAGGAGGCCCTGTTAGCCCGGCTAAAGAGGGTCGAAGGGCAAGTGCGCGGAGTCGCACGAATGATCGAAGAGGACACGTACTGCATCGACGTGCTGACTCAGGTCTCAGCCACAACGAAGGCGCTCGAAGCGGTAGCCCTGGCACTTCTGGATGATCACCTGATGCACTGCGTCGCCGAAGCCACCGAGCAGGGCGGCCTCGTTGCCGAGGAGAAGCTGCGCGAGGCAAGCGCAGCCATCGCAAGGTTGGTCCGTTCCTAGAGGGCAATCGGCGCGGTGACGATCCACGACGTCGAATGAGGATGCCGGCCGCTGGGACGGGACACTCAGCTTCTGTACGTACCGTCGACTAGCCTGAAATCACAGATTCGAGAGGTGAGACGAGTGGGCATCATGGCGCTCCGTGAGGCGCTGCACCCGCAGCGTCTACTGCGGCGCCGGCTGCTCCTCGGACTAGCCGCTGTCGCGGCCATTGTTACCGGACTCCTGGCGATGCACTCGCTCAACCTCACGTCGCATCACAACGAGGTCGTCGCCGCCGAGCACAGCGAAACCGTCGCGGGCCAGCCCGATGTCATCAATGAACACCATGAGGCCGGCTCTGCCGGGGTCGTGAATGCGGCCGATGCGACCGGTTCGTGTGGCGGAGCTTGCGGCATGGAATCGCTCTCGGAGCGTGCATCCTCGCGCTCCTTGTCGCCAGCGCGCTGCTCGCGGGCGTGGCGGCCATCTCGCGCATGTCGGCAATCCGCCCCGCGTTGGTCAGATCCATAGCGGCCGCAGCATCGCTTGTCCCCGCAGCCCCTCCCTCTCTGCAAGTCCTTTCGATCAGTCGTACCTGATTCAGCTGTCGCGGCACTCGCCGCCATGGCCGCCGCCCGCCGGGCGCGGAATCACCCACGCACTGATCGAAGGAAGAACAACCATGAGAACTCGCACGCTCGCGCTTGCCTCAAGCGCGCTCACCGCACTGCTACTACTCGCCGGCTGCTCTGGCGCACCATCGATGGACGGGATGGACCCCGGGTCCAGTTCACCCACCGACTCCGCGCAGCCAGCCAACGACGCCGACATCGATTTCGCAATGAACATGGTCGCCCACCACCAGCAGGCAATCGAGATGGCCGACCTCCTGCTCGAGAAGGAGGGGGTCGATGAACGCGTCATCACCCTCGCCATCGCCATCAAAGAGGCCCAGGGCCCCGAGATCGAGACCATGACCGCCTGGCTGGAAGGCTGGGGCCAGGACGGCATGCCCGGCATGGACCACGGCGACGGGATGATGTCCGACGACGACATGACTGCACTCGAGAACGCTGCCGGCCCCGAAGCATCCAGCGTCTTCCTCGAACAGATGATCGAGCACCACCAAGGCGCAATCGACATGGCCGAACAAGAAGTCACAGCAGGCGAGAACCCGGACGCGATCGCCCTGGCGCAAAAGATCATCGAGGACCAAACGGCCGAGATCACGACGATGCAAGAACTGCTCGTCACAATCTGACGGGCGCCGTGCGCCCCGACATCTTTCATCGGAGGCGCACGGCTCCCCCTCATCCGCCTGAGCGACCTGTTACTGGCGTTCAGCGCACGAAAGGTTCACTCTTGCTGAGAACAACTACCCCGAACAAGGCAACACGCAACCGATGGCACCCCAACCTGTTCGTCAGGTACGGCATCTGATGCTGAGCTCGCAAGGCGCCGCGGTCCTGTTCGTCGGGATCAGCGCGGCAGTCCTGATCCTCGCCGTCCTCGCGATCGCCTTCAGCGAGGTCGCAAGATGAGGGCGACTAGCCTCGCGCGGGTCATTGCCCTCGCTTCCGCTTCCGCCGCCGCCGTCGCGGCCGTGGCACTCGTGTCCGGTTGCTCAACAAATCCGGCCGCAGCTCCGTCAGCAGAAGCAGACGTCGCCTTTGAGCACATCCATGCCCTCGTTCCCCTACAGGATGAGGGCAGCCTGCTGGTCGGCACGCACGAGGGCCTCTACCGGCTCACCATCGAGAGCGGCGGAGGCGCGACCGCTACGGGCCCGATCGGCGACCTCGACTTCGATCCGATGGGGTTCACGGTCGCCGCTGGCACCGCATATGCCTCCGGGCACCCGGGTCCCACCACACCGGACTTCTTCGGCAGCCCGAACCTCGGCCTGATTACCAGTACCGACCTTGGGAACACCTGGACCAACGTGTCCCTCACCGGAGTAACTGACTTTCACGGCTTGACTGTGATGGTCCGCGGTGACGGCCAGCCGCAGGTCTTCGGCATCGACCCGAGCAGGGAACGCATCCAGCGCAGCCTGGATGGCGGGTTGACCTGGAGCGAGGGGGCTGCGCTTGTAGCGCGCGACATCGTCGCCTTCGAGGAGACGCTCTACGCGACGACGCCTGAGGGGCTCGCAATCAGTGAGGACGGTGGGATGACATTCCGAGTCGACTCGAGCGCACCTTCGCTCTATCTCTTGGCCGCCGGTCAGGCGGGCACTCTTGCAGGCATCGACACGTCCGGCACGCTCTGGACTCGTTCTACCAGTCAGACGTGGGTCAGCGGAGGCTCGGTTGCGGGGACACCTCAGGCTCTTGCTGTCGATGGCGCGCGCATCTTCGTTGCGGACGACCGAGGTATTGGCACGACCGACGACGTCGGCGCTACTTGGACTGTCCTCAACATCCAACGATGACGGGGCCGCCAGATGGACCCACAGCATGACCGCATTCCAGCGTTCAGCCGGACGGGCTAGCAAGGGCTACTCACCCATGCGTGCCGGACTGCTCCACATGGGCGTCCAGCGGGTTCGCATCCCAGTGGGACTCCGGGGCAGAGTCTCATGTACGAGATGAGATCGAGCGGCGCGTGCTGAATCTGCTGAAGAAGCTGGAGGTACCTGTCGTATCGTCGCGCCCATGAGCGATGCGCGGCCAGCGGTGACGATCGTCGGCGCTGGACCGACGGGTCTGACGCTTGCGGTCGAGTTGCTCGCCGCTGGGGTTTCGTTTCGCATCGTCGATGCTGCGGCGACGTCGGTGCACGAATCCCGCGCTCTGGCGATCCAGGCCAGGACGCTGGAGGTCCTGGAACGATCGGGGATCGCAGACCTGCTCGTTGCCGACGGCGACCCTGCCCGCGTGATCGAAATGCACGGGACTCGGGACGTCACGCTGCCTCTCTTCGATGGCGCCAAAAGCCGGACGCGATACCCGTTCCTGCTTTTCCTGTCTCAGGCTCGGACCGAGCAGATTCTCCTGGAGCACCTCGAGCAGCACGGGATCCGTGTCGAGCGCGACACGTCGCTCGTCGGCCTGACGCAGGACGCCAAAGGCGTTCGCCTTGACGTTCAGGCGGCAGCTGGCCGCCAGAGCTTCGAGACCGACTACGTCGTCGGATGTGACGGTGCGCACAGTGCGGCCCGTATTTTGACCGGCATCCCGTTCACGGGATCGGGGTTTCCGCAGATGTTCGCGATAGCCGACCTCGAAGTTGATGGGCTGGAGCAGGGGCGCGTCCATGCGTACGTCACGTCCGCTGGGTTGATGTTCTTCTTCCCCCTGGGATCGCCCGCGACATGGCGGTTGCTCGTCATGCTCCCTCCCGACCTCCAGAACAGCGACCTCGATCTCTCCGTGCTGCAGCTGGTCGTCGATGAGTATGCCGGCGCCTCGAAGTTGGTGTTGAGGGACCCAGCGTGGGTCACCCGATTCCAAGTACAGAGCCGATACGCCCAGCGATTTCGTGACCGGCGTGTGTTCTTGGCAGGCGATGCCGCCCACATCCACGGCCCGGCCGGTGCTCAAGGCATGAACACCGGAATCCAGGACGCGGCGAACCTTGGATGGAAGCTCGCGCAGGTGTTGAGCGGCCAGGCATCTGACGAGTTGCTCGGCAGCTACGAAGATGAGCGCCTTCCGGTGGCACGCGGCGTGCTCCGGATGACCGACCGGCTCTTTCGGATGGCGACGACATCGAACCCGCTGATTCGATTCGTCCGTCCGAGGGTCGCGCCGTTCGCGTTGAGCGTGGTCACACGTTCGCGTCTCCTGCGACAGCTCGGTTCCGAGTGGTCTCGCAGATCGGGCTCACCTACCGGAACCGTCGACTCGCCAAGAACTCGCGCAGCGTTCCGCTCGGCCGACTGCGGGCCGGCGACCGTCTGCCGCCCATGCAGATCATCGTCGCGGGAACGCCCCTCGATCTCCGGACACGGATCAGTTCTCCGAACTGCCTCCTGGCCGTGATCGGCGCTTCAGGCAGCGACGAACTCGATCCTCTGCTTACAGTCGTGCGAGGCGAATGGCCCGCCTCCCGGCGAGCGACCTGGCTGCTCATCCGACCAGATGGATATGTGGCCGGCATTTGGCGCACTGCGTCTGGGGTGCGCGAGTTCTTGTCTCAGTTGCGAGCTTGACGAGGGCTGCGCCACTCGACGAACACGGTGTCGCGCCATTTCCCGGCGTGCGCCCGATCACGCGTCGGTAGACGGCACGGCTGGAGACCGGCGGCAAAGCGGCGAGTAACGCGTGGGCCTGGCGATCGGTCGCGTGCTGAACCGTCCCGCCTCAGTGCGTGTGTCGGTGATGAGAGTCCGGATAGTGCTCGTGCGAGTGGGTCACGGGGTCGTGCGTGTGCTCGTGGCGATGCCGCAACCCGGCAGGGACCGGTGTCGCATGCTCATGGTCGTGGTGCCCGTCATCGTGCCGATGCCAGTGGTCGTGAGTGATGGCGGTATGCGTGTGCTCATGCTCGTGACGCTCAGTGAGGTGAAGCCACACTCCCACCGCCATGAGTACCGCTGCGATCACCAGCAGGACGGTCACCGTGTCGCCGAGCACCACGGCGAGGACAGCGCCGAAGAACGGGGCGACGGAATAGTAGGCCCCGGCTCGTGCTGTGCCGACGTGACGGAGCGCGACGATGAACAGGACGAGGCTGATCCCGTAGGCGAAGAGGCCGACGCCCATGGCCGCCGCGATGCTCCACGCCTGAGGAAGGCGCGCTCCGAGCAGCAACGCGAGCACAAGGTTGACCGGCCCGGCGATCCCGCCTTTGACCGCGGCCAGCCAGGTCGCGTCGTTCAGCGCGATCTTGCGGGTGAGGTTGTTGTCGATTCCCCAGCAGACGCACGCTCCGAGAATGGCCAAGGACGGCCATGCCGAGCCGAACTCGGCGCCGGCGGGAATAGACAGAACGATTGCGCCGGCGACGATCGCCGCCATCCCAAGCGCGATTCGGCGATCGAAGTTCTCCTTGAAGACGAACCACGCCAGAAGTGCCGTCGCGACGCCCTCGGCGTTGAGCAGGAGAGATGCTCCGGACGCTGGCATGTTCGACAGTCCGAACATCAACAGCACTGGTCCGACCACGCCGCCGAAGAACACTGCACCCGCAAGCGGGACGATCTCGCGTCGCTGGAGGCGCACTCGCGCTGCGCGGCGGATCAGTCTGTAAGCCCCAAGCCCGACGCCGGATCCGACATAGAGCAAGCCCGCGAGCAGCCAAGGAGAGACGTCACCGAGCAGGATCTTCGCAATCGGCGTGCCCGCGCCGAACAACAGCGCAGACGCGATGCCGGCCTGCACACCGGTGTTCCTCAACGACGCGAGCTTCATCCTGACCAGGCTAGGCGTGTGGCACGCGACCAACCACATTTCGGGAATGGTCAGTTGACACTGTATAGTCAGCGAATGCTGACCATTGCGACGCGCCTCGATGTGATGAACCGGCTCGGCCGGGCCATGGCTGACCCGACTCGCTCGCGGATCCTGGTCAAGCTGCTCGAGCAGCCCGGCCACCCCGCTGAGCTCGCACGCGATCTCGATCTCACTCGTTCGAACGTCTCCAATCATTTGAGTTGCCTGCTTGGATGCGGGCTGGTGATAGCCACCCCCGAGGGGCGGCAGACACGCTACGAGATCTCCGACCCGCACCTCGCCCACGCACTGAACGACCTCATGTCGGTCGTCCTCGCCGTGGACGAGGGAGCGCCTTGCGACAACCCGAACTGCGCCGTCGACGGGTGCTGCGAGTGACCGCCACCGACACCCGTCCGACCGACGACCGCCGAGCGGTCCTGCAGCGACGCATCCGCTGGATCGTCGGCTTCACGATCGGCTATAACGCGATCGAAGCGGTCATCGCGATCGTCGCCGGGTCCGCCGCATCCTCCGCCGCCCTGATCGGCTTCGGCCTCGACTCGGTCGTCGAGGTCCTCTCCGCCGCGGCAGTTGCGTGGCAGTTCACCCGAAAGGACCCGGAGCGTTACGAGAAACCCACGCTGCGCGTGATCTCGATCTCGTTCTTCCTCCTTGCCGCATACGTCATTGTGAGCGCGTTGCTATCCCTCGGCGGAGTAATCGAACCCGAGCACAGCACCATCGGGTTGATCCTCACCGCAGTCAGCGTGATCGTCATGCCCGCCGTGTCCCTGTTCGAACGG
This sequence comes from Pseudolysinimonas sp., assembly GCA_039917005.1. Classification (GTDB taxonomy): domain Bacteria; phylum Actinomycetota; class Actinomycetes; order Actinomycetales; family Microbacteriaceae; genus JBDSKH01. Next base: position 13,776 of record JBDSKH010000285.1, on the reverse strand, counting down.
CGCACCGGCCGCGAACTCGGATCCGCAACGGCCATCGCTGACTCGAAACAGACGCTCATCTGCGCCTACCTCTCCGTCGCCGTGCTGATCGGCCTCGCCCTCAACTCCCTGCTCGGATGGGCGTGGGCCGACTCGATCGCAGCGCTGGTGATCGCCGGCTTCGCCATCCGCGAGGGAATTGAAGCCTGGCGCGGCGACACCTGCGCAACCCCGATCGGGATGCTCCTCGATGACGACGAGGACGACCTCGCCCAGCACCATCGTTGAGCACGAGGGTCGCACAATCCGGCCCGCTACATAGCTGGCGTGGTTTGCGTGACGCGCCAGATACGGCGCGGCAGCGGTCCTTCCTCGTCGGGTTCGACGTCTTCGAGGTTCCAGCCGACGGCGAGAGCATCAACAAGTGCAGGGTCGAAGAAGTGCACCGCATAACCCTGGGTTTCGAAGATGCTGTCGCCGTGGTCAATGCCCACGCCATAGTGCGCGTCGCTGGTGTTGCGCACCGTGTACACGAAGGCGCCACCTGGAACTAGCACCCGGCCAACTTCCTCCACGAGCCTCGCAATCTCCTCGGTGGAGAGCGCCATGCACAGCAGCAAATGCGCGTAGACGGCGTCGACAGAGCCATCTGGAAGGGGAAGCGGTGCGCGGACGTCATGCTCGCGCGTCTCGATGAGGTCGTCGAGGCCGGCCTGAGCTGCGGTCGCCTCGAGGGCGTGCAGACCCGTCACGCTGTAGTCCAGCGCGGTCACCCGGAACCCTTCGCTCGCGAAGAACAGGGTGTCGCGGCCGTGTCCGGCGCCGAGTTCCAGGACGCGCGTTGCTCCGGCTTGGCGGAAGCGCTTAGCTGCGTGGACCGCAGACGCTGAGGGCGACTTCCCGAACATCTCGGGTTTGCGCTCATAGACGGCATCCCAGTGGGCGTGCTGTTCGACCGGGACATCATCCATCGCCAAGAGCGTATTCGAGTGCAGGAGGCGCTCACGCCGCCTGAAGCCGCGCTCGCTCGAGCCGGCTGATGAGTTTCGGCTGCTCGGCCGTGATGCCTTCGCTCAGACGGGCTGCCATGTTTACGGTCAGCCACGATCCAAGGCTTCGGATGGCACGAGATGACCCACGCCGGTAATACCGCAGGTAGCTCCGCGCAAATGCGGACCTCCCGGTGGCCATCAGGCCTCGAGTCAGCATGGGCGTCTCGGGCAAGGGATCGGCCCACTTCAGCAGCAGCAGTGTGCGGGCAAGGTCGGCGGTGGGCGCTCCACGTGCGGCGCCCACCCAGTCGATCACTCCTACCCGATCGTCCCCGATCAGGACGTTTCCGGGGTGGTAGTCGCCGTGGAGCAGTCGATCATCCGCCGGCAACGTCTCGAGCTCGCGAAGGGCGAAGTCGCTCAGTTGCGTCGGCATCGGCGCGTCATGGATCCGGGAGGCGAGGACCTCGCGGAGATCGGGAAAGGATTTAGGTGCCTCAACCTCGTGCATGAGAAGGTGCGCGTTCGCGAACTGTCGTGCAAGACCAGCGAGCTTCCACGGCCGATGTTGCAGGGCAGCGAGCATGTCGGAACCGTGAAGACGTTCCAGGACGAGACCGCGGCGTCCGTTTCGGTCCAGTACGTCGATCAATCGGGGTGCAGCTCCGCGCCCGTCGAGATAGCGGAGGGCAAGGGCCTCGGCCTCGTATCCGTGAAATCCGGGGCGATAGAGCTTCAGCACCGCGTCGTCGCCCCAGGCGAACACTTCGGCCTCGCGACCGGCGCCCAGTCTTGGCCCGGTCACTCCTCGGTCTCCCAAGTTCTTCAATCGCGGACGGGGTTGCGGGCGTGGATTCGTTCGATGGTGCCCGCCTTGAGACGTTCGACTTCGACGACTTCGAATCCGGCGGCCTCCACAAGGGGAAGTTGACGTCTCGTGAAGTGTTCGCCGGCAACGGGAATGGTGATTCTCTCGAGGAGCCACTGGGCGACGAATATCGGTGGCCAGCTGCTCTTGATGTGATCGACCAGCACGAGGCGTCCACCGGGAACGAGGACGCGCTTCATCTCAGCGATTGCGGCGACCGGCTCTGGAATGGTGCACAGCGAGAGTGCGCAGACGACGGTGTCGAACGAGTCGTCATCGAACGGCAGGTGTTCGGCCTGCCCGGTGCGCAGGTCCACTTCGCGGCCGAGGTCGGCAGCACGCTGCCGGGCAACTTCCAGCATCGCCGGACTCAGATCGATGCCGGTCACCACGGCTTCCGACGGATATTGCGGCAAGTTCCGGCCCGTCCCGATCGCTACGTCCAGGATTCGACCGCGGGCGCGGGCACCAATCCATTCGCGGCCGCCGCGGAAAGGCCCACGTTCGAACGAGGCGATCTTCTTGTCATAGGTCGGAGCACTGTTCTCGTAGGTACGCAGAACCTTGGCAGTCGCTTTGTTCGTCTCGTCCATGAAGCTCTCCAGTCCAGTTGCGCGGGTGACCTCAGGTCGTGGGCGGCAGGGATTCGAAGTCGGACTTGGCGACGGCCGCCGAGATGACTCCGGCGACGACGTGCTGTACGCGGCGCGCTGCCAGATGCGGGTCGGGCTGTCCGGCGTCCAGCCAAGCGATGATCGATTCGATCGCCACAGTCGGTGCGAGCTGGGACGCCCATTGTGCCCAATCCGCGTCAACGACAAGGCGCGAGATCTGCTGATGTGCGGTCTCGGTTATTCGTGCTCTGAATCGTTCGGCGAGTGCCTGGAACTCGGGTTCGCGAGCGGCATGTACGAATAGGAGGCGGAATCCGGCTGGCTCTGCGATGGCCGCCCTCAGCAGGCCATCGATGCTGGCGTCTGTGAATCCACCGACTCGATCCCTAACGTGATCGCTCAGTACAGCGCAAAACCGATCGAGCACCGCCTGATATAGATCGGTCTTCGAGTCGAAGTGCCGGTAGAGGATGACCCGGGTGATCCCCGCTTCCTGCGCAATCTCATCGAGACCGGTCGCAGCGAAGCCTTTGCGGGCGAAAGCGTTGGTCGCCGATGCGAGGATCTGCTCTCGTCGCTCTGTCCGAGGCAGCCGCAAGGACGGCGTTGCGGGTTGGGTCATGGCGATTCGCTCCCTAGGTACACTTCGAAGTGTACATTCGCGAGTTCACGGTCACCACGATCATTCGCTGAGCCCGAACCGGGCGTGCAGCCGCTTCATCCACTTCGGCGCCCACCACATGATGCGCTGCTGCCAGGTCATCAGGGCGGGCACCAGCAGGCACCGCACGAGGGTGGCGTCGAGCAGGACGGCGACCGCGAGCGCCGTAACGAGCTGCTTGATCACCATCAGGTCGCCGGTCGCGAACCCGGCGAACACCACGATGATGATCAGCGCGGCACTCGTGATGATGCGACCCGAGCGCTGCAGCCCGCGGGCAATCGCCTCCCGGTCGGGCACCCCGGCATCCACCTGTTCTTTGATGCGCGACAGGATGAACATCTCGTAGTCCATCGCGAGGCCGAAGCCGAACGCGAAGGTCAGCAGCAGCACGAGCACGTCGACCCCGTGGACATCGGCCGGATCGAACCCCATCAGCGGCGCGAAATTGCCCTGCTCGAATCCCCAGACCAGCACGCCGATGGACGCCCCGAGAGACAGGGCGCTCGCGAGGAGGGCCTTGATCGGGATGACCAGAGATCCGGTCATCAGGAAGAGGAAGATCACCGTGCCGAGGGCGATGATCAGCGCAGCCCACGGGGCGCTGCCGAGCAGCGAGTTCGAGAAGTCCACGGTGCGCGCGTCGCTGCCGGTCACCCACGCGTCGCCGAGGCCGTCGTCCTGAAGGGCAGCACGGTCGGCTCGGATGGCGTTGACGACGTCGATGCCGTCCGCGGGATCGACGCGCACGACGGTAAGCCAGGCGTCTCCGGTCTGCGCGGGAGTGCCGGTGGACTCGACGCCATCGACGTCCGCGACCGCGTCCGACCACGTCTCCGCGGCCGCCTCGGTCTCGGTGACCAGTGCGACCCGCGGGCTGGTCGCGTCGGGGAAGTGATCGGTGAGCGCCTCGAGGAACGTGTATTGGGTCGACGACGCCGGGAGCGCGTCGACGCTGGTGTTGGCGAGCTGCAGGGACGCGAGCGGGCTGCCGAGCAGCACCAGCAACAGCCCGCTTGCCATGGTCGTAATCGCGGGATGCCGTTGCACCCGGCGGGTGAGCTTGGAGAAGAAGCCGTCGTCGGGCGCGATGTCACCGAACCGCGAGACGGCCTTGCCGATGCCAGGCAGGCGGGTCAGGGCGCCGGGTCGCAGCAGCCGGTCCCCCGTGAGGCTGAGCAGCGCCGGGATCAGGGTGAGAGCGGATGTGATGGCGATCACCGTCACGGCCAGCCCACCCAGTCCGATCGCCCTCACGATTCGCGGTTCGAAAACAAGCAGGCCGAGCGACGCGATCGCGAACGTCACCCCGGAGTACACAACCGTTCGCCCGGCGGTCTGGGCGGTACGTCCAATCGCCGCAAGCCGACCTTCGCGACCCGGGATGCCGGCGGCACGATGCTCTTCGCGGAACCGGCTCACGATGAGGAGCCCGTAGTCAATCGACAATCCAAGCCCGACCGCCGTGACAACGTTGACCACCGTGGTATCGATGTCGAGCAGATAGGTGAACCCGAGAAGAGCGCCGAGTGCGCCGACGATTGACACGCCAGCCCCGGCGAGCGGGATGCCCGCCGCGATGAAACCCCCGAACACGACGAGCATCACCACGAGGGCGATCGGCAACGCGACCGCCTCGCCTCGCTTTAGGTCGTTCTCCGAAATCTCCACGATCGAGGCGTTGAGCAGGCCGCCACCCCCGACTTCGACGATTGCCTCTGGATGCGACTGCCGCAGCTCGTCGGCCGCCTCCTGCAGGTCGGCGGTGGCGGCGTCCACGACCGCGTCGTCCGGCAGTCCGCCATCGACGCCCTCGACCGTGAGGGTGAGGAGGAACCCGTCGCCGCCGTTGGCGACGAGCGGCGCGAGCTCGGGGATCACCGAGCCATCGGGCAGCGTGGGGACGCCGACCGGGGTCACGACCGAGGTGTGGGGGAGATCGACTAGGCGGGCGACCAGGTCGGCGACGGTCTCCACGGCATTCGGATCATCGGGCGCGATCCGGTCTGCCAGCAGGGTGTGCGACGACCTCTCCTGCTCGTCTCCCGCCAGCACATCGTCGGCGTGCGAGCTCTCCCCGTCCGCCGCCGAGGAATCGCTTTTCAGCCGATCGAACACGGACTCGCCCGCGATGCCCCCAACGGCGGTCGCGACGGCGCCAGTGATGAGCAACAGCCAAACGGCCAAGGTGATCCATGGATGGCGTGCTGCGGCGCCACCGATCGCGGCGAGCGGCCCAGGCCGGGACGAGAGTGGCATCAGATCTCTTACCTCGCAGACAACATGGTTCTCATCGTAAGTATACTCGGCAGTGTATATCTGAGAGTGTCTACCTGCAAGTAGAGTAATTGCCACAGGCGACGAGCGCTCTTCGTGTGGCCCTTGAGGCTGCGGGCACGAGCCCGGCCGCTAGTTGAGTGCCGGTGAGCCGGCAGCGCCCGCACTCGCGGAAACACGCGCCGCATGGAAACGGCAACCGTCGGCGGAGCCCAGCGGCCGTTAGGAATGCTAGAGCGCTGGCCGGCGCGCTCGCGCGTTCTTGGCCACTCAGGCCTTCGGCACCCGACTGCCGCTGACCTTCTCCGATCGCCCGTCACGGTCACCATCCGACATGTCGGATCGCGCACCCTCTGTCGCGGTCCGACCATCGCGGAAGATCGACACCTCAGGCTCCGGATGCCGACGCGTCTGCACCACGAACAGCACGACCCCGAGCGCGATCGCGACCAACGACGCCCAGATGTTCGCGGGGATCCCGATGAACGATTCGCTGGTCGGGTCGATGCGGATCGCCTCGAGCCAGCTGCGCCCGAGGCCGTACCAGATCATGTACAGCGCCCACACCTTGCCCCACCGCAGCTTGAAGCGGCGCTCGAGGAAGAGGATCAGCGCGACACCAACGAGGTTCCAGACCATCTCATAGAGGAACAGTGGATGAAACAGCGTTCCCGCTGGGAGGTCGTCGGGGAACATCGAGTCGGTCGGCAGGATCTCCAGTCCCCACGGCAACGTGGTCGGCAGCCCGAACAGCTCGTGGTTGAACCAGTTGCCGAAACGACCGATCGCCTGCGCGACCAGCATCGCCGGAGCGAGGACATCCGCGAACGACCACAGCCGGATGCCGGCGCGCCGGCATCCGACGAACGCGCCAACGGCGCCCCCGAGCAGTCCGCCATAGATTGCGTTGCCGCCATCCCAGATTGCGAAGACGTTCCACAGACCGGCGCCGGGATAGAAGTAGTCGCCGCCGTGAGTGAACACGTGATAGAACCGTGCACCGACGATGCCGAGCGGGACCGCCCACAAAATGATGTCGATCACCTGGCCGGGCTGGCCACCGCGGGCGGAGAGCCGGCGCTGGGCGATGATCACCGCGGCGACGATGCCCGCCAGGATGCAGAGAGCGTACGTGTGGACCGTGAGAGGGCCGATCGAGAACTGGGACAGGATCGGATCGGGGCTGGGGATGCTCATGCGCACCGTGACATCCTCCCCCAACACGCTGATCGAAATCCCGGTTCCGGTGGGGAGTTGCCCAATCGCGCTGGTGGGAGCGACGGCTCGAACTGACCTCACCCGGGCAAGGACTCAATCACCTGAGGCGTGCGTCGATCCTGCCGAGTTGTCGCCAGCTGCCAGCGTTTCACGCGCCAGAGCAGAAAAACCCCTGATCAACAGGGGTTTTCCATGGCGGTACCGGTGGGATTTGAACCAAGCCCACACCCGCTAGGAACCCGCGATACTGCTGTCCCCGCAACGATCTTATGGGTGGCGTGATCACCCCAGCACGTGTTGAATCACACGGTTTGTTGCCAAAGTCTTGCCACGTCTAGTCGGCAGCCTGGGGCGGGGAGAGGATCGGCGCCAGGATGATGATCCCAGCCCCTACCAAACACACCACAGACCCGATGTAGTCCCACATCGTCGGCTTGAACCCGTCGACGACGATGCCCCACGCAAGCGAGCCAGCAACGAAGACGCCGCCATATGCCGCGAGCACGCGACCGAAGTTCGCGTCCGGCTGGAATGCAGCGACGAAGCCATAGGCGCCAAGGGCGACGATCCCGATGAGCGCGAGCCACCATCCGCGATTCTCGCGGACGGCTTGCCAGATGAGCCAAGCGCCGCCGATCTCGGCCGCGGCCGCGATGACGAACAGGATCACGATGCGCAGGATGGTCATGCCGCCATCCTCTCAGCGCATCTGCGCCACCCGGCTGCGGATGACGATAACGCTGCCAACGACCGCGGCGAGCCGCAGCGCGACGATGATCACAGCGACCGCAACCAGACCGGGTGATCCTTCGGTGGCCTGATGCTGGATCTCCGAAACGTCGAACGCTCCGGCTGTCAGCGAGAACACGATCGTCAGTGCGCCGGTCAGGCGGCCTGACCGAATCCAGATCGCAGCGGCGAGCACGACCGAAGCTACGGCGAGTCCGCCGATGAACAGCGGTGACTCGAGCGGGAGCCCGAGGAGCGTTGCACCCTCCAACCCGGGTTCGGACGCTGGTTGCTCATGGTTCTCGTTGGACTCGTCGTGACCCTCTCCACCTTCGCCCTGCTTACTGCTTTCAGACGACTCGGGGTGTCCGGTCACGGATTCGATCGACACCCCGACGACGACGAGTACGGCGGCGAGGAGCAACAGGATGGCGACGAGTCGGGACACCCATCGGATAGTCGATGTCACTAGCAGGGGCAGTTCGGGTCGCCGCAGCCATCTACCCCCGCGGCAGCTGCACGCTTGGCGAGCTGGCGGCGGCGCAGCCACCACATCCCGAGAGCGGCGACACCGAGGCCGATCGCAACCGCGATCAGGGTCTGCTGCAGGAACGCGGCCCCCGCGCCGGTGACCAGTCCGCCGACGATCAGAAAGGGGAGGGCGCAGCAGCCGACGCAGGCGAGAAGGGCCAGCAGGCCGGCGACCTTGGTGCGAGTCGGCGCGCCCTCTTCGGCGAGGGCCTTGCGGGCGCAGGTCGTTGCGGTCGAGGTGGTGCTCATGAGGCGACTCCGTGGGAGATGTCGGCGAAGGGGACGGGGCAGTCGGCGCAGGTGCAACCGGAGAGGCTGTTGCACTTAGCGGTGATGACCTGCTGAAGCGAGTCGCGGATGGTTGCGAGGTCGGCCATCTTCTGGTCGACCTCGGCGAGTTTGGTGACGGCGCGGTCGCGCAGCTGGGCGGTCGGGTGAGCGCTTCGGCCGGACTCGAGTAGTTCCGCGACTTCGTCGAGGGTGAACCCGAGGCGCTGTGCGGCCTTGATCACGCCGATCAGGGCGACCGCGTCATCGTCGTAGGTGCGGTGCCCGCCGAGGGTGCGTGATGGTGCGTCGATGAGTCCGCGGCGTTCGTAGTAGCGCAGCGTCTCGACATTGACGCCAGCGAGGTCGGCGAGTTCACCGCTTCTGAGCGTCATGCGGGCAGCCCTGTTCGGGACTGCAGCGAGTTCAGGATGCTCGCATGTTGGTCCGGCACCCCGATGCCCACAATGATTTGGCCACCGTCGTTGGCGACGTTGAAGTCGAAGAAGGAGCAACAACTGGACTCGCGAGCGGTCAGGTCGCGTGCCTGAGCCTCGAGACCCTTGGCATCGTCGAAGTAGAAGGTGAGGTGCATCGCATTGTCGCGCTTAGCCAACGTCGCTGACTCAAGGAGGGTGTCGAATTCGGCGAGCCGAATGGGGCGCTCCGCCGTGGGCAAGGTGCAGGAATGCGGAATCTCGAAGGCCATGACCTAACGGTAAACCCGTACCTAGGTACGGAATGCAACTCGGGGTTCGCTACTTGCAACCCGTACCCAGGTCCGGGCCTATCTTGAGACTCCCTGCCCCGACAAATGAGGTTGCCCCGTGCCTGAAGATCGCACCAAGAACGAACGACGGGAGCAGGCTCGGGAGATGGCGCGGCTCCAGCGTGAAAAGCAGGAGCGCCGGCGCCGTCGGACGCGTTGGCTGATCAGCGGTGCCGCGGCGATCGTCGTGCTCGGTGTGGTGGCGGTCGTAGTGACCGTGGTCGCGCACACCAAGCCGACGGTCTCGCCCACGCCGGCCGCGCACAGCTCTAGTGGGCCGGAGAACATGATCTCCGACGGCATCGTCTTCACGGGGCATGATGGCGCCGCGGTACCGACGCAGACTCCTGCGATCGGTCCCGGTGAGAGCCCTGCCCCGAGCCCCGCCGACGACAGCCTGAGCCTGGTGAGGATCGTCACCTACATCGACCTCTCGTGCCCGGTCTGCCAGGCGTTCGAGTCAACTAACGCGAACGCGATCGAGGCTCTTGTTGCGTCCGGGGAGGTGACCCTCGAAGTCAGGCCCGTCGCGATCCTCGATCGCAACTTCCAGGGATCCCGATACTCAAGCCGGGCCAACAACGCGGCGGCATGCGTCGCAAACTTCGCCCCGGACCACTTCCTCGACGTGCTCGCAGCGCTGTACCAGGGGCAGCCGAGGGAAGGTTCCAGTGGTCTCGACGACTCTCGGATCCTCGCGATCCTCCACGAGGCGGGCGTCGACGATGACCATGTCGACTCGTGCATCGTCGGCGAGCAGTTCAAGAAATGGGTAGCCGCCGCGACGTCCCGCTTCACCAGCGACCCAACCAACGTCAATCCGAACGGGTACATCGGCACACCCACGGTGTTCGCGAATGGAGAGATGTACACCGGTGCCCCGAACGACCGAGACCAGTTCCTTGAATTTTTGTCCAAGGTCGCCAAGCCGTAAGCTGGTGCTTCCGCGGCGGGTCGGGCACCCAAGTTGGCGTGACCGACCCACCCCGGATCGGTGTCACTTTGAGTGTGACGGTGAGGCCGCGGTCTCAAGTTGCAGACCGTTTTCGGTCCAGTCGGCCTTGCCCCCTTCATACACGGCGACATCGGTGTACCCGAGTTTCTGAAGCCCGATCGCCGTAGCCCGTGACCGGGTGCAGGACAGGCCCGAGCAGTACACGACCACGGGTGAAGTGGGATCCGGGATGAGGGCGGCCGCTGCTTCGGCCGTCGGAACACCAGGTAGGTTCACCGCCGTTGGCAGGTGCTCGAGCTCGTAGTGGGGAGTCGGCAGAGCTTCAATGAGGACGACTTCGCCGAGCCGACGCTGCAGCTCATCGCGCGAAACGTACTTCAGCCCCATGGTCGCGTTCCCAGTCAGCATGTGCCGCACCCACAGCTCGAGTCCTCACTCGCGACGCCGGCACCTGTCACGGCTCGCGCCCGCGCGGCGGCAGCGCGCCTCTTTCGAACAAACCACCAGGTGGCGATGCCTGCGACAGCGACAGTCAGCGCGATCCCGGCGATCTGCCATCCACCTAGGAACGCGCCAACGCTCGATACTGCGCCAATCCCGATAAGGATGGGCAACGAACAGGCAATGGCGCATCCTGCGAGAAGCGCAAGAGCCGCGAGACGACCGGGCCGGGCGGTTGGCGTCGCGGACGGGGTGTGCTGGTGAGTTTCAATGGACATGGTTCTCCTTAGTGGGCAGGGTGAAGCGCCCGACCGATGGTCGGGACGATGGGGCTCAGGTCAGCTATGCAGGGAAAGGCACGGGCAGTCATCCCCACACGGACCAGCGGCTGGGGCGGTCTGAAGCCGATCCATGACCATCTCGAGTTGCGATGCGAGCGAAGAAAGCTCTGCGAGACGCGCACGGGTCTGTTCGAGCCTGCTTGCGACGGCTTCGACGACCTGATGCGCGACGGTCGAGCAGTCTTCAAGCTCGTACGCGTCGGCAAGGGTCCGAATCTCGTCGAGAGGGATCCCCACGCCCTTGGCGCTGGCGATAAACCGGAGCCGGGCGATGGTGTCGTCCGCGAACGCCCGATAGCCGTTGACCCCGCGCACCGCGGGCCGGATCAGTTGGATCTCCTCGTAGTACCGCAGCGTGCTGGTTGGAACACCGAGCATGCCCGCGGCCTCCCCGATGCGAACGTTCATGGGAACACCGTAAACCTTCAAGTTGACTTGAAGGTCAAGCGAATTCGGAAAGAGATGGTCTAGCCGTCGTGAAAGTCCTGTCCCGTGAGCTCGCAATTGCCTGCAGCACAGAGATTGAGTGCAGTGTCGACCGCGTCGCGAACGGCCGTTAGTTCGGCGAGCTTCTGCTCGACACGGCTTCGTGCCTTCTCAAGGCGCCATCGCTCGGACTCACACGAACCACCACCTGTGTCATGTGAATGGAGGGCATCCGCGACCTCCTCCAAGGTCATTCCGAGGCTCTGAAGACGCCGCGCCAGACTGATGCGCAGTACGGCCTTGTCGGAGTAGAGCCGATACCCCGACGACATACGCTTGGCGGGGGAGAGTAGCCCGCGCTGTTCGTAGTAGCGAACGGTATCCACGCTGACCCCTGCCCGCTTGGCAATAGTTCCGATCTTGTGGACAGCCTCTTGACTCTGGACCATGCTCCAGACTTTATCGTGGCAGTCTCCCTACTTGCCAACCCAGAAGGAGCATCCGCGTGAGGAACACGAAGCCGCTACCAGGCATCTTTTGCGACATGACCAACGCGCCTGACACCGGCGCGGAACGACTGGCCGAATATGCCCGCCTATTTGATGACGCGTACCTGTCGCGGGAGCGTACTCCAGACGGAATGCGCTGGCGGCTGAGCGCCAAAGAAGGGATTGATAGGCGGGCGAAAAGGCTGGCCAAGCGAGAAAACGCATGCTGTTCGTTCATGACCAACACAGTCACCGTGGTGGGCGACGAAGTTATCTGGGAAGCCAGCACCATAGACGACCCGGCCGCACGCGACGTCCTGGACATGTTCTACGACCTCCCGCTACATCGGTCAACGAATGTCGCCGAGATGCATCATCTATTCACCGAGCGAATCGGCGTCCCCATTGTCTTCCGTGATGGGGTGGGCCATCGGGAGGCCACAGCCCAGGAAGTCACGACCGGGCGTAAGAAGCGAAGTGCCGGCGCTCAGACAGTCTGAGCTGAGTTGGGGCGGTCCGCAGAGGACGCGAAGTCGTTTCGCGGGTCCACCCAGAGAAGTGGGTGAACTAGCGTCTGCTCGAAAGACCGCGGCCGTCACCGCGCCACTGGAACGCAACCCAGAAGCCGCATCGGCGACATATGAACGCCGAGCCGTGGTGCAGCGAGTGCACCTTCGATCGCTGAAGGATGCGACCGCAGCACGAGCAGGCCGCCTCATCCGCAGCGTCGCGGACTTGGATCGCCTCGACGAGCTGCTCGACGGTCGGCGAGCCGGCAAGTCCCGAGGGCGTCTTGAAGACACGGCACGCGAGTGCTCCCTCGGCGCCCGAGCCGGGGAAGAGATCGACGCCGTCGGCGAGAATCGTCGGCGAGCCAGCGAATCCCATCCGCTCGGCCTCACCCGGATCTCGGACTGTGCGGACAATCACGGGATCGTCACCGTGCCCGGTCGCGATCAGGGCCTCGCGTAGTCGCCAGCTCGCGACCTCCCAATTTGGGCAGTCATCGATGTGCTGCAACTCGTAGCGCATCCTGCATTGTCCCCCAACCACCCCGCCAAGGTCGGGCACAACCTTCGATCCCGTCGGTCACCTAGCGGCTGGTTTGGTACTTCCTTTGCCGAAAAGGTCGTCAGTGGGACCCGCGTGTATCACGACGACACCGACCCAGTGCTGCCGGGTTGTTGCCAAAATAGCCAAGGGGCCGTGGTGACACAGAAAACCCCTGATCAACAGGGGTTTTTCGTGGCGGTACCGGTGGGATTTGAAACCTCTCCAGTGATCCCCAACGCCAGCGATCGGATCCCCTTGCCAACGACTCATTGATTGAAACGGCCGAGCATGATCACGCCGAACCCACACAATCTCGACGAGTTGTGGGGTTTTTGTGTGCCCGAGAACTCGGCCCAATCACGCAGACGTACCGCGCGGAGGCCGGCTTGATCCGCGCGCTCCTTGCTCGGAGGCGAGGGTTCCCAACCCAACTGAGAGCGTTGCGGCAATGCCATCTCGCGTTGGCCATAGAGAGCGGGTGTCATTCACGGGAGCCACGCGCGCAATCAGCTGAGGTGGGTGTGAGACGCGTGAGTGGAACGACCCGGCGTGGACGGCTCGCCCGAGGCGCCCTCGAGGCTCTGCATGATGATGCGCACCAGCCGTCGGGTGGATGCCATATCCGGCATCGATGACGCGGCGCCGATCGCAGCGACGGCATACCGAGCGAGTTCGAGAGCCGCGATGTCTTTGCGGGCGCGCCCGGCAGCCGCCTCAGAGGCGATCACTTCGGCGAACAAGTCCCGCAATTCTGCCTCCGCCGGCGCCATGCGGGATTCGCTATGCAGGTCGAGTCCAGTCGCACCGTGATGCCGATGGTGCCGGATGCGCGCCAACGCCTCGAGCAACTCAAGCAGACGGGTGGCGGACTCGTTCCGCTCTGCGATAGCTCGAAGTTCGATGAGGTGCTGGGAGACCTCTCGCTGTTGCCAGGCGTCGATGGCCGCTCCGGTGTCGGAGACGTATTTGTAGAGCGTTGCCCTTCCTACACCGGCAGCCGCGGCGAGTGCCGTCATGGTCAAGCCCGTGACGCCGCGCTCGTGAAGTAGCCGCGCCGTCGCGTCGAGAATGGAGTCCAGAACAGCAGATCGATGCTCGGTGATCGTCGCGCTCCACAGTTTGGGCATGAAACCATCATATAGTTTACGAGACAGTTTGACATGTTCG
>JBDSKH010000284.1:0-23589 GCA_039917005.1 Pseudolysinimonas sp. | reverse complement strand
GAAAGCACGAGGCCATTCGCTGCGGGGGTCACATCGGCCAGGGGTGCGGAGCACAGATTGAGCCTTTCGGCCGGCGCCCGGTCGAGGGCGAGCTGGCCGCCGTCCTCTGCGGCGCCCGGCTGCGAGTACTGAGGGCTCGTGGCGCTGTCGTCGGCGTCCGCGCCCGCGCCCGCCAGGGTCTCGGCGGTGGGCGTGGCGAAGCTGCCCAGGGCAGCGGGCACCGCGATGGCGGCGATGGCGAGCACCGATCCGGCGCCGGCCAGGACGATGCGCGGGCGGCGGCGGGCGCGGGCGCGGCGCAGAACGGCATCCACGTCGATCTGTCCGGAGGGCAGCGTGCCCTCGTGGAAGCGGTCGCGCAGCTCAGATTCGCTGGCCATTGCGCCCTCTCGTCTTCTGGTCGGGTTCCGGGGTGCCGAGACGGCCGGCGATCGTGCCGTCGTCGGCGAGGGCGATCGCCATCTTCGCGAGCGCGTCGCTCAGGTAGCGCTTGACCGCGCCAGAGCTGATGCCGAGCGTCGCGGCGATGTCGTCGACCTTGAGATCGTCGTAGTACCGCAGCACGAGGCAGGCGCGCTCGCGGGGCGACAGCTTGCGGAGCTCGCGGTGCAGGTCGAGCCGGGCGGTCGTGTCGCTGTCTCGCGACGGCTGTTCGTCGGGGGTGTACTCCAGCGGGGCGACCCGGCGCCAGTGGGTAAGCCGCCGGCCGCCGTCGAGGTGCCCGTTGAGGATCGCCTTCCGCACGTAGGCCTCTGCGCTCTCGACGCTGAAGCCGTTGCGCAGCCGTCCGAAGGTCTTCACGAGTGCGTCCTGCACGAGGTCGGCGGCCTGCTCCCGCGATCCGCAGAGCAGCATCGCGTACCGCTGGAGGGCGTCGCCGCGCGTCGCGACCAGCTCGGTCACGATCGCTTCCCACTCGGGGCGCTCCGCCATTTCCACCTCCGGAGTTCGCGCTTCTTACCTAATCAGACGCGTGGGCGCAGGGTTTCGTTGGGGGTCGGGCTCCCAAACGCGGTGGAGAGGTACATCGAAGCCCACTATGAGCTCGAGTGTGCGTCTCCTCCGTAGTTGGGTGCAGGGACGCACGGAAGGGCCCGACGCCAGCGAGTCGTCGGGCCGTTCCGAGTCGGTGCAGTCGATCGGTGATTCGGGATGCCGTACCGGCTAGGCCTGCGCGGCGCGCATCCGGGTGCGGAGCTCGTCGAGCTGCCCGGTCACTGCTGCGGGAACGCGTCCGCCGAATCCGGCAAAGAACGCCTCCGCATCGTCGGCCTCGGCCAGGTGCGCCGCGGGGTCGATGCGGAACAGCTCCTGCCAGTCGGCCTCGCTGACGCCCGATCCTTCGAGATCGATCGCTCCCGGGGCCGGGAGCCAGCCCACCGGGCTCTCGACAGCGGTCGCACGGCCCTCCACGCGATCCAGGATCCAGGCGAGCACCCGGCTGTTGTCGCCGAAGCCCGGCCACAGGAAGTCGCCGTCCTCGCCCTTGCGGAACCAGTTGACCTGGAAGATGCGCGGGACGGAACCGGCGGCACGCAGGCTCGTGCCGACATCCAGCCAGTGCTGCCAGTGGTCGGCCATGTTGTACCCGCAGAACGGGAGCATCGCGAACGGGTCGCGTCGCAGCTCCCCGACAGTGCCCTCGGCGGCCGCCGTGCGCTCGGACGAGACCGTCGCGCCCACGAAGACGCCGTGCTCCCAGTCCCGTGCCTCCGCCACCAGAGGCACGTTGGTGGCACGGCGGCCGCCGAAGATGATCGCGTCGATGACGACGCCCGCGGGGTCCTCCCAGTTGTCCGAGATGCTCGGAACCTGGGAGGCGGCCACGGTGAAGCGTGAGTTCGGGTGCGCGGCGGGACGACCGGAGTCCGGCGTCCAGTGCTCACCCGTCCAGTCGATGAGGTGGTCGGGAGCCCTCTCGGTCATCCCCTCCCACCAGACGTCGCCGTCGTCGCGCAGCGCGACGTTGGTGAAGATCGTGTTGCCCCAGAGGCTCTCGAGGGCGGTCGCGTTGGTCGACGGCCCGGTGCCGGGCGCGACGCCGAAGATGCCGGCCTCCGGGTTGATGGCGCGCAGGCGGCCGTCCGGGCCGGGGGCGAGCCAGGCGATGTCGTCCCCGAGCGTCTCGACCTGCCAGCCGGGGATCGTCGGCTTGAGCATCGCGAAGTTGGTCTTGCCGCACGCGCTCGGGAAAGCCGCGGCGACGTGGAACACGCGACCTCGCGGATTGGTGACCTTGAGCAGCAGCATGTGCTCGGCCAGCCAGCCCTCTTCACGGGCGATGACACTCGCGATCCGCAGCGCGAACGACTTCTTGGCCAGGATGGCGTTTCCGCCGTACGCGGAGCCGAACGACCAGATCTCACGGGTCTCGGGGAAGTGCGAGATGTACTTCAGTTCGTTGCAGGGCCACGACACGTCGACGTCGCCGGGAGCCAGGGGCGCGCCGACCGTGTGGGCGGCGGGCACCCATGGGGTGTCCGGTCCGATCTGAGCGAGGGCCGCGGTGCCCATGCGCGTCATGATGCCCATGCTGACGACGACGTAGGGGGAGTCGGTGACCTGCACGCCGAGGCGGGCGAGCGGGCTGCCGAGCGGACCCATCGAGAACGGGACGACGTACATCGTGCGGCCACGCATGGAGCCCGTGAAGAGTCCTTCGAGCGTGGCGCGCATGTCGGCCGGGTCGTGCCAGTTGTTGGTCGGCCCCGCGTCCTCCTCGCGCTCGCTGCAGATGAACGTTCGCGATTCGACGCGCGCGACATCGTCGGGGTTGCTGCGCGCCAGGAAGCTGTAGGGACGGTGCTCGGCGTTCAGCTGTGTGACGGTTCCGCCGGCGACCATGAGGCGCAGCAGCTCGTCCTGCTCGCGGCGCGAGCCGTCGACCCAGACGACGGTGTCGGGTGTCGTGAGGTGGGCCATCTTCTCGACCCAGGCGACGATGCGCGGGTCGGTGCCCTCTGGTGGCAGCGCCCAGGATGCGTCGTGGACGGGCTCGTAGACCTCGTCCGCTGTGGCGGTCCCGGATGCGGGAGCGGCGACGGCGGACGGCTTGCGGTCGGCGGTCAAGGTCATGACTCCTCCGATGTTGGGGGTGGTGGCGGCTAGAATTTTTGGTTCTATCTCCACTGTGCGCCTGATTTCCTGCCCACAACATCCCAAATTGCGTGAAAGATCGCCAGATCTTTCCGTATGCTTCATTTCGTGAACGATCTTGCGACACTGGGACAGCGGATCCGTCATTTCCGCACCGAGGCCGGCCTGACCCTCGACCAGCTCGGTACCGACGTCGGCGTGGCGGCGAGCCAGCTCTCCCTCATGGAGAACGGCAAGCGCGAGCCTCGGCTCTCGCTGCTCGGCACGATCGCCGAGCGCCTCGCGATCCCCGTCTCCCAGCTTCTCGAGCCGACGGCGCCGAGCGAGCGGGCCGGGCTTGAGATCGAACTCGACCGCTCGCAGTCGAGCCCGGTGTACGCCGAGCTCGGGCTGCCGGTCATCCGTGCCGGCAAGGGCATGGCCGACGACACCCTTCGCGCACTGGTCGGACTCCACCAGGAGCTCGCCCGCCGCTCGCGCGAGGCCGTCGCCACCCCCGAAGAGGCGCGCAGGGCCAACACCGAGCTGCGCGCCATGATGCGCGCGCGCGACAACCACCTGCCCGAGATCGAGGCGCTCGCCGAGGACCAGCTGCGCAAGGTCGGCCACGTCGCGGGCGCTCTCACCCACCGGTCAGTGCGGCAGATGGCCGAGCAGCTGGGATTCGAGCTCGTCCACGTGCACGACCTGCCGCACTCGGCGCGCTCGGTCACCGACCTGCAGAACGGGCGCATCTACCTGCCCCCGGCATCCATCCCGGGCGGCCACGGCCTGCGGTCGATGGCGCTTCAGGCGATCGCGCACCGCCTGCTCGATCACGCGGCGCCGACCAGCTACGCCGAATTCCTGCATCAGCGGCTCGAGATCAACTACTTCGCGTCCGCCTGCCTGATGCCGCTGACGCAGTCCGTGGACTTCCTGCGTCAGGCGAAGGCCGATCGCAACATCGCCATCGAGGACTTCCGCGACGCATTCGGCACCACGCACGAGTCGGCGGCGCTGCGCTTCACCAACCTCGCGACGCCGTACCTCGACATGACCTGGCATTTCCTGCGGGTCGGCGACGACGGCGCGGTCTACAAGGCGTACGAGAACGACGGCCTGCGGCTGCCCGTGGATGTGACGGGGTCCACCGAGGGCGAGATCGTCTGCCGCCGATGGAGCGCCCGCCGTGCCTTCGCCCGCACCAACCGGACGACCGAGTTCTACCAGTACACCGACACACCCCAGGGCAGCTTCTTCGAATCGACGCAGATCGGCACCAGTTCGGCGGACGAGTTCTCGATCACGCTCGGCGTGCCGTTCGCGGACTCGAAATGGTTCCGCGGCCGCGAGACGACGAGGCGCGAGCAGTCACGCTGCCCCGACACCAACTGCTGTAAGCGGCCCCCGACCGAGCTCGCACAGCACTGGCGCACCCGCGCATGGACCAGCGCGAAGGTGCACGCGCACATCTTCTCGCCGCTGCCGTCCGGCACGTTCCCGGGCGTCGACGACCGCGAGCTGTACGAGTTCCTCGAGACGCACGCGTCTAGCTGACGGCGGCTGCCGCCTCGGCGCCGGCTACCCGGAGCCACCTCTGCGGGTCGGCCATCGCCGCATCGGCCGAGCCCGCGAGATCGGAAAGAGCCCTCGCCCACACGGCACGTCCGTCGGGGGTGACGGGTTCGGCGCCGAGCCGGCCGGCGATCACCATCGGCCGTCCGTCACCGGTATCGATGAGGGCCAGCGCGTTGCCGACCACCTTGCCCGTCACGCTCGTCGCGTCGAAACGCCCTTCGCCCGTGATGACGACATCGGCGGATGCGGCCTGCCGATCGAGACCGGTCAACGTCGCGATCGCCTGCGACCCCGCTTCGATCCGTGCTCCCCACGCCGCGAGGAATCCGTATCCCGCACCGCCGGCCGCGCCCGCTCCCGGGGTGGCCGCGCCGTCGCCGAGCAGCATCGCGAACGAGGCGAGCGCCGTATCCAGCGTGCGGATGTCCTCTTCGCCGGCGCCCTTCTGCGGCCCGAAGACCGCGGCGGCGCCCTCGGGACCGAGCAGGGGCGCCGTGACGTCGCTCAGCAGCCGCACGCCCCCCGCGGGCGCATCGCGCATGCCGGACCGCTCGACGACGGTGACGCGGGCGAGCTCGCCACCGCCGTCGCGCACGGGTCTGCCGTCGTCGTCGAGCAGGCCGAGCCCCAGCGCCGAGAGCGCGCCCGCGCCACCATCGGTCGAGGCCGATCCGCCGAGACCGATGACCAGAGCCGTCGCCCCCGCGTCGAGGGCAGCGCCGATCACCTCGCCGAGGCCGCGGGTCGTCGCACCCAGCGGATCGAGGGCCGCCATCCGGGGGAGGCCGGACGCCTGCGCCAGCTCGACGACGGCCGTGCCGTCGGGCAGCTCGAGCCACATCCCGCCGACCGGGCGACCGTCCGGCCCGGTCACGTCGCCGGCAGACCGCAGCACGGCGCCGGGCACCGCCGACGCGACGGCCGCGAGGGTGCCCTCGCCGCCGTCCGCCTGCGGCAGCAGCACGAGATCGTCGTCCGCACGCACCGATCGCCAGCCGTCGGCGATGGCGAGCGCGACATCCGGGGCGTTCAGAGACCCTTTGAACGAATCGGGGGCGATCACGACGCGCAACGGCACCGGATCAGGTTAGCCGGGCACGGAACCCGGCGGTCGAGGTGCCCTCGACACGATTCGAACGTGCGACTTCTTCCTCCGGAGGGAAGCGCTCTATCCACTGAGCTACGAGGGCGCGATGCGGAACTAGGTTAGCAGCATGGCCTCTGTCACCCTGCCCCGCCGACGCCGCCCACGAGCGTGACATCCGGTCCCGGAACGCAGCGCAGAGTGCGCTCGCGCATCACGCTCGAGGTGGTCGATCCGACCGCGTTCATGCTGGCGATCTCGACCGCGCGCGGTGTACCGATCGAGGGCGAGCGCCTCGAGGTGCGCATCGGAGGTGACCTCGTGGAGACCCGCGAGCTCGACGAGATCCACGGCACGCGGCAGCAGCTCTTCGAGACCGTGCCGGGCATCATGGAGATCGAGTACGAGGCGACGGTCGTCGGCCGAGCGGACCCGCTGCCGGTCGATCCCACCGACGAGATCATCTACCTGCGTCCGAGCCGGTACGTGCAGTCCGACATCATGCAGCCGTTCGCGCGCGACACCTTCCCGGGGCTCGAGGGAGCAGCGCTCGTCCGCGCCGTGGGCAACTGGGTCCACGACCGTCTCAACTATGTTCCGGAGGCCAGCACGCCCACCGGGGGAGCCGTCGAGACGCTCGAGGCAGGCGCCGGCGTCTGTCGCGACTACGCGCACGTGACGGCGTCGCTGTTGCGCGCTCTCGACATACCCGCCCGCCTCGTGTCGGTCTATGCGCCGCAGCTTCGTCCGCCGGACTTCCATGCGGTCGTCGAGGCGGTCGTCGAGGGACGCTGGGTGGTGGTCGACTCCACCCGGCTCGCCCCGCGGCGGGGGATGGTGCGGATGGCGACCGGACGGGATGCCGCGGACACGGCGTTCCTGACCAACACCTTGGCCGACATCCTGTTCCGCACGCTGGAGGTCGAGGCGACCAGCGACGTGGAGCTCGACGAGGATCCGGACGAGCTGATCGAGCTGAGCTAGCGGCTCGGCCTTTCCGACCGGCCTAGCCGAGCCCCGCGAGGATCGCGTCGATCAGCTCGGTAGCGTCACCGGGCTCCAGGAACACCGGCGATTCGGCGACGATCCAGTACGAGCCCACGAAGACCTGGGCCACGCCTATGTCGCCCTCGACGCTGAAGTAGGCCTCCTCGCCGTAGGTCGGGACCATCTCGCTGTCCGCGAATGCGGTGTTCTTCAGGGCGGTCAGGCTGTCGTCGTCGAGCTGCGCCACCGAGACGTCGATGTTGTCGCCGCTGCTGAGGTTCTGCCACCGGCACGCAAGACCCTGG
Source organism: Pseudolysinimonas sp. (assembly GCA_039917005.1). Lineage (GTDB taxonomy): Bacteria > Actinomycetota > Actinomycetes > Actinomycetales > Microbacteriaceae > JBDSKH01. Next base: position 16,557 of record JBDSKH010000284.1, on the reverse strand, counting down.
TATTCGAGCGCGCTCGCCGCAGCGGTGCCCTCGTCCGGGGTGAAGTCGTCGATGGCGCCGAAGTTGGGGTTGTAGATGTAGAGGGTGTCGGCGGATACGAGGTCGGTGCACGTCGCGTCGATGGGGGTGCCGACCGGCTTGTCGGTCGGGGCGGTAGTGGGCTTGGTCGTCGCGTCGCTGCTGGTGGTCGGCTCCGGATCGTTGCCGCCGTCGTCGCTCTGAGGCGCGCATCCGGCGAGAAGTGCGAGGGCGAGGGCGGCGAGGGCGATGGGCGCGACGGTACGGCGGAGGTCGGCAGGCATACCCCATTGTCACTCCGCAAGCCGGGAGTCCGCCGCGACTCGCCCGGCTAAGATCGTCGCTTGTGAATCCCGCCGAACTCGCCTCTGCGCTCCTCGATGTGGTGCGCGACGTGGCGAACGGCCGGGGCATCGACGCCGGCGCCGAGATCAGCCCCGATGACGTGACACTCGAGCGCCCGCGCAGCCGCGATCACGGCGACTGGGCATCGAGTGCGGCGCTCAAGCTCGGCAAGCGCTTCGGCATCGCGCCGCGCGATCTCGCCGTCGAGTTCGCCACAGCGCTCGGAACCGTCGAAGGGGTCGCCAGCGCCGAGGTCGCCGGACCGGGATTCCTCAACATCCGCCTGGATGCCGCCGCATCCGGAGCGCTCGCCAAGGTGGTCGTCGAGCAGGGCGATGCCTACGGCCGCGGCACCCTCTACGACGGCGTCACGATCAACGTCGAGTTCGTCTCCGCCAACCCGACCGGACCACTCCATATCGGCGGCACGCGCTGGGCAGCCGTCGGCGACAGCCTGTCGCGCGTGTTCGAGGCGCAGGGCGGGCTCGTCACGCGCGAGTACTACTTCAACGACCACGGCATCCAGATCGACCGCTTCGCGCGCAGCCTGCTCGCGGCCCACCTGGGCGAGCCGGCGCCGGATGACGGCTACAGCGGCGCCTACATCCTCGAGATCGCGGCGAACGTCGAGGCGGCGTACCCGGGCGGCGCGGCGGCCATCCGCGACCTGCCGCGTGACGAGGCGCAGGAGGTCTTCCGCGACGTCGGGGTGAACCTGATGTTCGGCGAGGTCAAGGCGAGCCTGCACGACTTCGGCGTCGACTTCGACGTCTTCACCCACGAGAACACCCTGCACGAATCGGGAGCCGTCGAGCACGCCATCGATCGGCTGCAGAAGCTCGGCCACATCTTCGAGGCAGACGGCGCCACCTGGCTGCGCACCACCGAGTTCGGAGACGACAAGGACCGCGTCATCATCAAGAAGGACGGGGAGGCCGCCTACATCTCCGGCGACCTGGCCTACTACCTCGACAAGCGCGAGCGCGGCTTCGAGCGCAACGTCATCCTGCTCGGCGCCGACCACCACGGCTACGTCAAGCGCCTCATGGCCATGACCGCGGCATTCGGCGACGTGCCGTACGTCAATCTCGAGATCATCATCGGCCAGCAGGTCAACCTGGTGCAGAACGGCGAACCGGTGCGTATGTCGAAGCGCGCCGGCACCGTCGTCACGCTCGAGGACCTGGTGGATGCCGTGGGCGTCGATGCGGCACGCTACGCCCTGGTGCGCAGCAGCACCGACTCGACCCTCGACGTCGACCTCGATCTGCTGTCGCGCAAGACCAACGACAATCCGGTCTTCTACGTGCAGTACGCCCACGCCCGCACCCGGGCCGTCGCTCGGAACGCCGCGGCCTCGGGTGTCGACCGATCGACTTTCGACGCGTCGACACTCGAGCACGAGACCGAGAGCATCCTGCTGGGTGTGCTGGCCGAGTTCCCGCGCATCCTGCTGCAGGCGGCCGAGCTGCGCGAGCCGCACCGCGTCGCCCGCTACCTCGAAGAGCTGGCCGGCGCGTACCACCGCTGGTACGACGCGTGCCGCGTGATCCCGCTCGGCGACGGCGCGGTCGAGGACGTGCACCGCACGCGCCTCTGGCTGAACGATGCGACCGGCCAGGTGCTGCGCAACGGCCTGGGCCTTCTCGGCGTCAGCGCGCCAGACAAGATGTAGCCGAAAGCGACGAGGGAGACATGAGCGACGAAGCGAAGTCAGACGACCTGCCCGACACCCAGCCGACCGATGTCGCGCGGAGCACGAAGCCCCTTCCCGTGCAGGGCAAGAAGGCGAAGAAGGCCGAAGCGGCGACCGACGTGGTCGACCCGGTGCCCGCTGCCGAGGTTCCCAGCGAGCCCGAGGTCGTCGTGGTCCGGGCACCGAAGAAGAAGCGGCGCCGCTGGCCATGGGTGCTGGGCGCCATCCTGCTCGTGCTCGCCGTGCTGCTCACGATCGCGTTCTTCGTCGCCGAGGCCTATGCCAAGGACTACGCGCGTCAGTACATCAAGGACCGCATCATCGCCGTTCTCGGCATCGAGGAGGGCACGCCGGTCACGGTCGACATCGGCGACGGGTCCGTGCTGCTGCAGGCCCTGCGCGGGCAGCTCGATCAGATCGACGTGACCGCAGAGCAGGTGTCGTTCGGGATATTGAAGGGCTCGGCCACGGTCCACGCCCAGGGTGTGCCTCTCGATCAGAACGCGCCCGTCGAGAAGCTCGACGTCTCGTTCGCGGTGGACGAAGCAGATGTCGCCGCGCTCGCGGGCAACCTCAGCGGCCTCCAGCTCGAAAGCATCACGCTCGAGGAGCCCGAGATCGTTGCGACGACGACCTTCAACTTCTTCGGGTTCCAGATCCCGGTCGGTATGGGCATCGAGCCCTCCGCCGACGAGGGGCAGATCGTCTTCACGCCGACCAGCATCCGGCTCGGCGAGGACACCTACACGGCAGAGGAACTGCAGAACACCTTCGGAGGCTTCGCGGATCAGCTGCTGAAACAGCAATCGTTCTGCGTCGCCGAGAGCCTGCCGGCCGCGCTGACCATCGTCGACGTCGACGTCGCGAAGAAAGACCTGATCGTGAAGATCAACGGAGACGGCGCGGCCCTCGGCGGCACCGACCTCACGACGGCGGGTGTCTGCCCCGCGTGAGCGAGCAGGCACCGCCCTTCGATCACGACCGCCGGGAGGTCTACTCGGCCGACGAGCTCTTCGCGGGTTTCGATCCGGCGCGTCCGGAGAGCTTCGGGGAGACACGCGACTTCGCGAGCTTCCGCTGGTTCGTCGCCACCGGCCGCGGTACGCCGATGGATGCCGGGGAGGCCGTCCAGCGTGCGGTACACGATGCGAATGTGACGTTCGATCTCGGCGGCATCATCGCTGGCCGCCGCGTCGTCGGAGTCATGGGAGGCCATCAGCTCCCGCGCGACTCGGACGACTACCGACGCGTCGCGGACCTCGCACGCGATCTCGCCCGGCGCGGGATGCTGGTCTGCACCGGTGGCGGGCCGGGCGCCATGGAGGCGTCGCACCTCGGCGCCACCCTGTCACAGCATCCGGATGCCGCCCTCGCCGAGGCGATCGCCGTACTCTCGGCGGTGCCGCGCATGCCCGATCTGCTCGGCATCCTGGGCCCGGACGGCACGCCCGACCCCGCGCTCGTGCGCGCCGCGGGGGAGTGGTTCGCCCCGGCCTGGGTGGCGAGCCGCGCGATCGCCGGCTCGGTCGCGTCGCTATCGATCCCCACCTGGCACTACGGGCACGAGCCCACAACGCCGTTCGCGACGCACATCGCGAAGCTCTTCCAGAACTCGATACGCGAGGACGGGCTGCTCACGATCGCGCGACAGGGGATCGTATTCACGCGGGGAAGCGCCGGGACGCTGCAGGAGGTGTTCCAGGACGCGCAGCAGAACTTCTACGCGACGCACCCCGACTACTTCTCGCCGATGGTGTTCCTCGGACGCGATTACTGGACGCAGGCGATGCCGGTCGGCCCGCTGCTCGATGCGCTGTTCGCGACGGCGGCGCCCGAGGTGCGGGCGGAGGCCGAGCGCCTGATGCTCTTCACCGACGACATCGTGGAGGCGGCCGATCACCTGGATGCGTTCGCGGGCGGGAAGTCGCGCCTGGCGCGCTGACGTAGGGTCGCAACGTGACGACGGATCAGCCGCCCGAGGGCGTGACGCCGACCGAGCCTGTCATCCCGTGGCGGCGCGTCACGTTCGTCCACGTCGTCGTCTCGATGGTCGTGAGCCTCACCCTCGGCCTGCTCGTCGCCGCCGGTGTCGGTGGCTTCTTGCCTGCGGCGTTGATCGTCGCCTTCGCGGTGACGATCGTGGCCGGAATTCCTCCGTTGGTCGCCGCGTGGTTGGCACACCGCATCGTCGTGCGGAACGGACGGCGGCTCGGACGCGAGCTCATCGCGGTGGTCGTGGGCGCGATGATCGGAGCGATCGTCCCGATGCTCGTCCTCGCCCTGATCCGCGTATCGCTCGACGTGACCGCGATCTTCGCCGCAGTCGTGGGGGCAGGATCGGCGATCGGCTTCGCGATCTGGGTGCTCGTCGCCTGGCGGCACGGCGCGCAGACCCCTGCGAAACCGCTAAACTGACCCCGGCTTCAGGGACCAAGCCGGGTTCGCTCGCCTCACTGTTCGATTCATATCCGTGAGGTTTGACGTGTCCGCCAACCCTGTGGCAGCCAGTCCGCTCGCTCCGGAGTGGCTGGCCCACCCCGAGGATGCGAACGCGCTTCCGCCCTCTGTCTGGCCGTCCGGCGCGGCCCGCGCAGCATCCGGGGCCATCGCCATCGACGGTGTCGACCTGACGGCGATCGCCGCCGAATTCGGCACACCGCTCTACGTCGTCGACGAGAACGACGCCCGTACCCGGGCAGCGAGCCTGAAGGCCGCATTCGACGACGCGTTCGCCGCGGTCGGCGGCAGCGTGAAGGTCTACTACGCCGGCAAGGCCTTCCTCAGCACCGAGATCGCGCGCTGGATGACCGACGCCGGCCTCAACATCGACGTCTGCAGTGGCGGCGAGCTGGCCGTCGCGCTCGCCGCTGGGGTCGACCCCGCGCGCCTGGGCATGCACGGCAACAACAAGAGCCACGCCGAGATCGACCGTTGCGTCGAACTGGGTGTGGGCGCGATCGTCCTTGACAGCGTCGTCGAGGTCGATCGCGTCGCCGAGGCGGCTGCCAGGCACGGACGGGTTCAGTCCGTCCGCCTGCGCATCAACTCGGGGGTCCACGCGAGCACGCACGAGTACCTGGCGACGGCGCGCGAAGACCAGAAGTTCGGCATCCCGCTGAGTGAGGCCCCGGATGTGGTGGCGCAGATCCGCGCGCACGACTCGCTGCGCTTCCTGGGTCTGCACTCGCACATCGGATCGCAGATCTTCGAGTCCGACGGATTCGCCGAGGCAGCCCGACGCCTGCTGGCCGTGCAGGCCGAGCTGCTCGCCGGCGGCGACGTGCCAGAACTGAACCTCGGCGGCGGCTTCGGTATCGCCTACACGAGCGCCGACGTGGTGACGCCGATCGAGAGCATCGCGCAGGATTTCGCGCGGGTCGTGTCGTCCGAGTGCGCGGCCCTCGGCATCCCGGTGCCGGTCGTCGCCATCGAGCCGGGCCGGGCGATCATCGGGCCGAGCACGGTCACGCTCTACGAGGTCGGCACCACGAAGGACGTCGAGGTATCGACGGGTGGTGGCCTCGACACGCCGCGGGGCGGCCACTCGACCACCGCAATCAGAAGATACGTCTCGGTCGACGGGGGCATGAGCGACAACATCCGCCCCGCGCTGTACGGCGCGGACTACTCGGTCAGGATCGCGAACAGGTCCTCGGATGCTGCGCCGGCCCTCGTGCGCATCGCCGGCAAGCACTGCGAGAGCGGCGACATCGTCGTGCACGCCGACTACCTGCCGGGGGACGTGACCCCCGGCGACCTGGTCGCCGTGCCCGCCACCGGCGCTTACTGCTGGTCGCTGGCCAGCAACTACAACTACCTCGGCCGCCCGGCCGTCGTCGCGATCCGGGACGGCGCCGCGCGCGTCATCGTGCGCCGCGAGACCGAGGCCGATCTGCTCGCCCGCGACATGGGAGTGTCATCGTGATCGAATACCGCAATCTGAGGGTGGCCATCCTCGGCGCCGGCTCCGTCGGGGCGCAGGTGGTCTCCCTGCTGCTCGAGCACGCCGACGAGCTCGCCAGCCGCGTCGGCGCGGGGCTCGAGCTGGTGGGCGTCGCGGTGCGCGACCTGAAGGCCGAGCGCACCGCGGATATCCCGGAGCACCTGCTGACGACGGACGCGAAGTCGCTCATCCTGGGCGCCGACATCGTGATCGAGCTGATGGGCGGCCTCGAGCCGGCGCGCGAGTACCTCGAGCTCGCGATGAACTCCGGAGCCGACGTCATCACGGCCAACAAGGCGCTGCTCGCGACCCATGGCCCCGAGCTGTTCGCGATCGCCGAGCAGGTCGGCGCGCAGCTGTACTACGAGGCCGCGGTGGGAGGCGCCATCCCGATCATCCGGCCGCTCCGCGACAGCCTGGCGGGTGACCGCGTCCACCGGATCCTGGGCATCGTGAACGGGACGACGAACTACATCCTCGACCGCATGGACACCGAGGGTGATTCGCTCGCGGAGGCGCTCGCCGCCGCCACCGCGCTCGGATATGCCGAGGCCGACCCGACAGCCGACATCGGCGGCTTCGATGCGGCGCAGAAGGCGACGATCCTGGCGAGCCTCGCATTCCACACGACCGTGCCGCTCGAGAGCGTCTACCGCGAGGGCATCGAGAGGATCACCCAGGAGCAGGTCGCCGCTGCCCGCGCGGCCGGGTATGTGGTGAAGCTGCTGGCCGTGTGCGAGCGCCTCATCGATCCCGAGACGGGGGTCGAGGGCGTCAGCGCCCGCGTGCACCCCGCGCTCGTGCCGCTCACCCATCCGCTCGCCGCGGTGCACGGCGCGAACAACGCCGTCTTCCTCGAGGCCGAGGCCGCGGGCAGCCTGATGTTCTACGGCGCGGGGGCAGGTGGCGTGCAGACGGCGTCCGCGGTGCTCGGAGACGTCGTCTCGGCCGCGCGCCGCCACCTCATCGGGGGCCCGGGCGTCGCCGAATCCACCCAGGCCAACCTCCCCATCCTGCCCATCTCGAGCGTCACCACGCGCTACCAGATCACCCTCGAGGTCGTCGACCGGCCGGGCGTTCTGGCCGCGATCGCGACCATGTTCAGCGAGCACGATGTCTCGGTCGAGGCCGTGCAGCAGTCCGTCAGGCCCGAGCCGGTTCAGGAGGGGCGCCAACCCACCGCTACCCTGGTGATCGGCACGCATGAGGCGACGGAGTCTGCGCTCGCCGCGACAGTCGCATCCCTGGAGGCGAGCAAGTCGGTGGCCGAGGTCACGAGCGTGCTCAGAGTAGAGGGACTGTAGCGATGAGCCACCAGTGGCGCGGAGTGCTTCACGAATACCGTGACCGTCTCGATGTCACGGACGCGACGCCGATCATCACCCTGGGCGAGGGCGGCACGCCGCTGATCCCGGCTCCGGCGCTGGAAGCGCGCACCGGCGCAAAGGTCTGGGTGAAGTTCGAGGGTATGAACCCGACCGGCTCGTTCAAGGACCGCGGGATGACGATGGCCGTCTCGAAGGCCGTCGAGCACGGCGCGAAGGCGGTCATCTGCGCCTCAACGGGCAACACCTCGGCCTCGGCCGCCGCCTACGCGACCCACGCGGGCATCACCGCCGCCGTGCTCGTGCCGGAGGGCAAGATCGCGATGGGCAAGCTCGCCCAGGCGATCGCGCACGGCGCCGAGCTGCTGCAGGTGCAGGGAAACTTCGACGACTGCCTCGACATCGCGCGCGAGCTCGCCGCGAACTACCCGGTGCACCTCGTCAACTCGGTCAACAACGACCGCATCGAGGGGCAGAAGACGGCGGCCTTCGAGGTCGTCGAAGTTCTGGGCGACGCGCCCGACTTCCACTTCGTCCCGGTCGGCAACGCCGGCAACTACACCGCCTACGCCCGCGGCTACGCCGAGGAACTGGCCATCTCGGCCACGACCAAGCGCCCGCGCATGTTCGGCTTCCAGGCCGCGGGCAGCGCGCCGATCGTGCTCGGCGAGATCGTCAAGGACCCCGACACGATCGCCAGCGCGATCCGCATCGGCAACCCCGCGTCGTGGGAGCTCGCCCTCACGGCCCGCGATGAGACCGATGGATACTTCGGCGCGATCCAGGACGCCGCCATCCTCGAGGCCCACCGCATCCTGTCCAGCGAGGTCGGAGTCTTCGTGGAGCCGGCATCGGCGATCAGCGTCGCCGGCCTGCTCGAGCGTGCCGCCGCGGGCGAGATCCCGAAGGGCGCGACCGTCGTCCTGACCGTGACCGGGCACGGCCTCAAGGACCCGCAGTGGGCGCTCCGCACCGCCGACGGTGAAGACGTGAAGCCGACCGTGGTCCCCGTCGACGCCGCCGAGATCGCGGGCGTGCTCGGATTGACCTCGTGACCGGTGCGAAGAAGGTCTCGGGCGGCACCGGCGCGACCGTGCCCGTCGGCCGTTCTGTGCTGGTCAAGGTCCCGGCGACGACCGCCAACCTCGGGCCGGGATTCGACACGCTCGGCATGGCGCTCTCGGTATACGACGAACTGATCGTCACCGCACGCGCCACTCCCGGAGCGACCGTGCACGTCGACGGCGTCGGCGCGGGCGAGGTGCCGACCGACGAATCCAACCTCGTCGTGCGCTCGATCGCCTACACGTTCGCGGCGTACGGCATCGAGCTGCCCGGACTCGATCTCGAAGCCCGCAACCGCATCCCGCACGGCCGGGGGATGGGGTCGTCGGGTGCCGCGATCGTCTCCGGCGTGATGGCCGCGAAGGGCCTGCTCGAGGGGATCGTCGAGATCGACTCGCAGGGGCTGCTCGCCCTGGCGACCGCTCTCGAAGGTCACCCTGACAACGTGGCGCCCGCCCTCTTCGGGGGTCTGACGATCGCCTGGATGACACCGGAGGGACCACGCCACAAGAAGCTCATCGTGCACCGCGGCGTCTCTCCGCTCGTCGCGGTGCCTGTCGAGTCGAGCATGTCGACCGCGCTGGCGCGCAGCCTGCAGCCGGAGTCGGTCCCGCATGAGGACGCGATCTTCAACGTCTCGCGCTCCGCGTTGCTGATCGCCGCGCTTCTGCAGAGCCCGGAGCTGCTGCTCGCCGCGACCGAGGACAAGCTGCACCAGAGCTACCGTGCGAGCGCCATGCCGGAGACCGACGCCCTCATCCAGGTGCTCCGGGCGGAGGGTCTCGCGGCCGTCGTGTCGGGTGCCGGACCGTCGATCCTGGTGCTCGGCAGCACGCCTGCTGAGCGTCTCGCTGCGACCGATCTGATCAAGAAGCACGCCACCACGGAGTGGACGTGCCTGCTGCTGGCCGTCGACTTCCGGGGTGCTACAGTGGTACCGCACTCGACCGAAGCCGTGGCTTAGTCCCCGCCGGAGAGAGCACTTCCCACCTGGCACTCGCCACTGTCATTCATTCTGCGCCCTGTGCGCTCGGTGCGTGACGAAAGGATCCCCTCACGTGACCGACGTCAACACATCCGCGCAGCGCGCGGATGCCCGTACCGAGCTGAGCCGTCTGCGGCTCCCGGAACTCCAGGCCCTCGCGGCCGAGCGCGGCATCGTCGGCGCGGCAAAACTTCGAAAAGGAGAACTCGTGGACACGCTTTCCGAGAACGAGGGCGCCGAGTCGTCCGAACAGACTCTCGCGCCCATCGACACCATCGCCCCGGAGGGCGAGGGTCAGACGGTGCAGGACCTCGCGCCGAGCGACGACGCGCCTGCCAAGCCGGCCCGCCGCTCGCGCCGCGTGACGGCGACCACTGAGGTCGCCGCGGAGCTCGCCGCGACCCAGGCCGCCGAGACAACCCAGGTCGCCGCCGCCGATGTCGCGGCCGACCTCGACAAGCTCCTCCCCGAAGTCACCTCGGGATCCGCCGACGGCGATGACACCGAGGGTGGCAACCGCCGCGGCCGTGGCCGTGGACGCGGTCAGGGTACGCAGGGCGGCCAGGCAGGCGACAAGCCTGCCGAAAAGCAGAGTGGCCAGAACGGCAACGGCAACGGCAACGGCGGGCGTGCTCAGACCGATCGCCAGCAGCAGGCCGAAGACGGCGAGAGCCGCTCGAGCCGCAGCCGTTATCGCGACCGCAAGCGCGGACGTGGTGCTCAGAACGACGACTTCGAGCCCGAGATCAGCGATGACGACGTGCTCATCCCCGTCGCCGGCATCCTCGACGTGCTCGACAATTACGCCTTCGTGCGTACCTCCGGTTACCTGCCCGGCCCGAACGACGTCTACGTCTCGCTCGGCCAGGTCAAGAAGTACAACCTGCGCAAGGGCGACGCCGTCGTCGGCGCCATCCGCCAGCCCCGCGAGGGCGAGCAGGCCGGCAACCGCCAGAAGTACAACGCGATCGTCAAGATCGACTCGGTCAATGGCAACTCGATCGAGTCGGCCGGCGAGCGCGTCGAGTTCGGCAAGCTGACCCCGATCTACCCGAACGAGCGCCTGCGCCTCGAGACGGATCGCGAGAAGCTGTCGACCCGCATCATCGACCTGATCGCCCCGATCGGCAAGGGCCAGCGCGGCCTCATCGTCGCGCCGCCGAAGGCCGGCAAGACCCTGATCCTGCAGGCCATCGCCAAGGCGATCGCGGTCAACAACCCCGAGGTCCACATCATGGTGGTCCTGGTCGACGAACGGCCCGAAGAGGTCACCGACATGCAGCGCTCGGTCAAGGGTGAGGTCATCGCCTCGACATTCGACCGTCCGGCAGAAGACCACACCACGGTGGCAGAGCTCGCCATCGAGCGTGCCAAGCGCCTCGTCGAACTGGGCAACGACGTCGTCGTGCTGCTCGACTCGATCACCCGCCTCGGCCGCGCCTACAACCTGGCGTCCCCGGCATCCGGTCGCATCCTGTCCGGTGGTGTCGACGCCTCGGCGCTCTACCCGCCGAAGCGCTTCTTCGGCGCCGCGCGCAACATCGAAGGCGGCGGCTCGCTGACTATCCTCGCGACGGCGCTCGTCGAGACCGGTTCCAAGATGGACGAGGTCATCTTCGAGGAGTTCAAGGGCACCGGCAACATGGAGCTGCGCCTCTCGCGCTCGCTCGCCGACAAGCGCATCTTCCCCGCGGTCGACATCTACGCGTCCAGCACCCGCCGTGAGGAGGAGCTGCTGTCGGCCGAGGAGATCAAGATCACCTGGCGCCTGCGCCGTGCGCTCGCCGGGCTCGAACTGCAGCAGCAGCTCGAGGGCGTGCTGTCGAAGCTGCGCGAGACGGCGTCGAACACCGAGTTCCTCGTGCAGATCCAGAAGACGCTCCCCAACGGGAACGGCGCTGGCGGCAACGGGAACGGTCACAAGGAGTAGTCCATGTTCGAGTCAGTCGCATCGCTGCTGGCCGAACAGGACGAACTGGCCACGCAGCTCTCCGACCCGGCCATCCATGCGGATGCCGGGCGCGCCAAGAAGGTCAACCGGCGCTACGCCGAGCTGAGCCGGATCGCGCACGCGCACACGACGTGGCTTCAGGCCGTGGACGACCTTGCCGCCGCGCGCGAGCTCGTCAAGGAGGACGAGGCGTTCGCCGCTGAGATCCCCGGACTCGAAGAGGGTCTCGCTACCGCGCAAGAGAAGCTGCGCCGCCTCCTCATCCCGCGCGACCCCGATGACGGCCGCGACGTGATCATGGAGATCAAGGGCGGCGAGGGCGGCGAGGAGTCGGCCCTGTTCGCCGCCGACCTGCTGCGGATGTACATCCACTACGCCGAGTCCAAGGGCTGGAAGACGGAGCTGCTCGCCAGCACCGACAGCGACATGGGCGGCTTCAAAGACGTGCAGCTCGCCATCAAGTCGAACGCGACCGACCCCTCGCAGGGCGTCTGGGCGCATCTCAAGTACGAGGGTGGCGTGCACCGCGTGCAGCGTGTGCCGGCCACCGAGTCGCAGGGCCGCATCCACACCTCGACGACCGGCGTGCTGGTGTTCCCCGAAGTGGACGAGCCCGAAGAGGTCGAGATCAACCAGAACGACCTGAAGATCGACGTGTTCCGCTCGTCGGGGCCTGGCGGTCAGTCGGTCAACACCACCGACTCGGCGGTGCGCATCACCCACGTGCCGACCGGCATCGTCGTGTCGATGCAGAACGAGAAGAGCCAGCTGCAGAACCGTGAGGCCGGCATGCGCGTGCTGCGGGCCCGCCTCCTCGCGCGACAGCAGGAGGAGCAGGATGCGGTGTCGAGCGCAGCGCGCAAGAGCCAGATCCGCACGATGGACCGCTCCGAGCGAATCCGCACCTACAACTTCCCGGAGAACCGGATCGCCGACCACCGCACCGGCTATAAGTCCTACAACCTCGATGCCGTCATGAATGGCGCGCTCGAGCCCGTCATCGCATCCTGCATCGAGGCCGACGAAGAGGCGCAGCTCGCCGCCGTCGGAGACGCTGCTGGTTGAGTAGCGCCCGCTTAGCGGACGCGTGTCGAAACCTCTTGATCATGACGCCTAAGCACACGGTCACCTCCCTCCGCACCCACGCCATCCAGGTGCTCGCCGCCGCGAACGTCCAAACCCCCGACGTCGACGCCGAGCTGCTCATCGGCCACGTGCTCGGCCTGAGCCGCGGCCAGGTTCAGGCACGCGTCGCGACGGATGCCGCCGTGCACCACGACGACGCGCTCGCCGTCCTCGAGGTGATCGAGCGCCGCGCCGCTCGCGAGCCGCTGCAGCACATCACCGGACGCGCCGCGTTCCGGGCGCTCGACCTCGCCGTCGGCCCGGGCGTCTTCGTTCCTCGCCCCGAGACCGAGATCGTCGCGCAGCTCGCGATCGACGCGCTCATGGCCGTCGCCTCGCCATCGCCGGTCGCGGTCGACCTCGGCACCGGTAGCGGCGCGATCGCCCTCGCCCTCGCCACCGAGGTGCCGCACGCGGTCGTCGTCGCCGTCGAGAACTCGCCGCGCGCCTTCGTCTGGAGCACGCGGAACGCCCGCGACGTGGCCGCGCCAAACCTCCGTCTGGTCTTCGCCGATCTCGTTGACGCGGTGCCCGAGCTCGATGGCACGGTCGACGTCGTCGTGTCGAACCCTCCGTACATTCCGCTCGGCGCTGTGCCGCGCGACCCCGAGGTGCGGCTGCACGACCCCGAGCATGCGCTCTACGGCGGCGCCGACGGCCTGGATGTGGTGCGTGCTGTGTCGGCGCGCGCTGCGGCTTTGCTGCGGCCGGGAGGCACCCTGGTGCTCGAGCACGGCGAACTGCAGGGCGACGCGATCCGCGCCCTGCTCACCGCGGACGGCTGGCGCGCGCCCTCGACGACCCGCGACCTTCTCGGCCGCGACCGCGCGACGACGGCGACGCGTTAGCTGAAGCGCCACCCGGGTCAAAACGGCGGTGGGTCGCCTTCCCTGACGTGACCGGTGGGGCTGGTCCACTCGGGTCTTCGATCGGGCACCTGCTTCACTTGCCAGCGCGTTTGGTGTTTGAGCCGGTGGTGATGTCGGCAGAGGTGTGCGAGGTTTTCGGCCGTTGTCGCGCCGCCCCGGTGCCAGGGGACTGTGTGGTCGATATCCGACCCGCTCGCGGCACGCCCGCATCCGGGGAAGGTGCAGGTGCGGTCGCGGACGGCGAGCCAGCGTTTGAGGTCGGCGGGCACGCGATAGCTGGTGCGGTCGAGGTCGAGGACAGCGCTGGATACCGGGTGGACCAGGAGCCTGGTGAACGACGGAGCGTGGCCGGCGAGTTCGCGGGCAGTCCGGGCGTCGATGGGGCCGTAGCCGTCGAGGGTGCCCGGCTCGTCACTGCGGCCGAGCAACGTCATCACGGGAACAGTGACGGCGACACTGACGCCTGCGCGCGCGCTGCCCCCTGCGCCGGTCAGGAGGTCGACGGCTACATCGGCGCGGAGCTGGGAGAGCGATCGGGCTTCGTCTCCTGCTGCGTCAAGTGAACGTGCTGCACTGTCGATGGACGCGAACGCCCGGTGCGCGTCGGCCGCCGGCATCTTCATGCTCAGCCATGCCATCCCGTCAACGTCGTCCTCGAGCCACACCCCACGCGAAAGCCGTGCCACAGCGGCGCGCTCGGCGAGGTCGTGCGCGCAGAGCCGGTCACGCAGAGCGCGTGCCCGCGCTCGGAACCGCGCGGGCGCGAGGCGCTGAGCCGCATCGACCAGCTGGGAATCGAAGGTGTCTCGGAGATCGTGCTCATCGGGGAGAGTCGTGACGAGTTCGGCCGCCGTGCGAGCGTTCGAGGGAACGATCCGACCGTCGCGGAACTCGGCCCACAGGCGGAGCATCGACGTTCGCAGCGCCCGAACGTGCGACTCAGGCGTTCGCACCGAATTCTCCGAGAGTCCCAGCTGGACCGCGAGATCCGCTGCCGCGGCGCGCACCGAGAAGTCGACGCATTCCGCGCGGCCGAGGGTGGTCGGCTCTGCGATGAACACCTCGGGGTGCGAGCGTGCTTCGTCGATGGTGTCCGCAACCGCGGCCCACTGCTCGGCCGTCGCCCGATTCGCGATCTCGAGCGCGACCGTTGCGCGCGCGATTGCGAACTCCACGCGCACCTCGGCGCGGGTCGGGTCGAGCAGCCGCGGGATCTCCATGAGTTCACTTCACCACCAGCCGCCGACATTCACGAGTTATGCTCGAATAGTTAGCAAGGGAAGAGCTGGGGAGGAGAAGACGAGGTCAGAGAGCGACCGCCCAGGTGGCGTTGGTCCGGGTACGGTGCCATGGTTTGAGCATGCGCAGATCGGATACCGCAGTGATCGTAGCGGGCGTCCTCGGCTGGGTCGCGATCTTCTTCGGGCTGATGCTCAATTACGCGATCGGACACGCGGCGGGGCCCACCGGCAACGGAAACCCGCTGTGGCCGTGGATCGGCTGGGGTGCCCTCGCCATGGTCGCATTCACGGTGTTTGGGATTGTGTGGCTTGTCCGGCGACCGAGAAGCGATGCGGCTACCAACGCCAGCGACCACTAAGCGGAGCCATGAGCGCGGAGCAACCACCGCAACAGCACACCGCCGCGAACGGCACTAGGCGCAGTACGCCCCTCTCGGCGTTACTCCGGAGTAACGCCGTACTTCTCCGCCACAAACCGCCAAAAGAGCGGTATGGAGTCCGACGCGGGACGTTCGATCCGATCGTTCTTGCCCGTTACCGTTCGGTGCTCGATTAGTACTTTTCCCGGGCTTGGCTCGTGCAGCGACCCCGGTGCGCGGACGACAATGACGTCCATTGGCGCTGGGCGAATTGGCGTTGCGACCACGACCAGGTCGTGCATCCAAAGCGCGCCCGCGAGCTGATCCCGAGCCGTCGACCCTTCGATGCTCTCGACGATCATCGACAGGTGGACAAACGCGGGCCCGAGCGACGCCAGTGTCGTTCGAATCTCGGACCAAGTCGCCGGAGTGAATTCATGAGGGAAGCCCATTGTGTGTGCCACTCGGTCAGCTTGCCATGAGCTGACATGTGATCACCGCCTGAACACAGCCGGGTCACGAACGCGACGTCGGTCTGCTCCGCCTCAGCTCCGCTCGCGCGCGAACTCCTCCACCGCATCCATCAGCGCCGCCGGCGTCGTGAACAGGTGCCCGGTGATGCCGACCGACTCGGCGCCGGCCACGTTTTCCGGCAGGTCATCGGTGAAGAACACGTCGGCCGGGTCGGCGTCGTACTCGTCGAGCATGCGCTGGAAGACGACCCTGTTGGGCTTGCGGGCCCCGTAGTAGCTCGACGTGCGCAGGTGCTCACCGAATAGGGGCGCGATCTCGGGCGCGAGCGTCGCCAGATGCTCGCCGAGCAACGGACCGTTGTTGGTCAGCAGGCTCACCTGCCCGAGCTCGGCCGCCCGCTCGACGGCCGCGATCGCGTCCGGCCAGGGCGTCATGCCGCTGCGCCGGTTCGCGATCCACTGGTCGACAGTGATGTCGAACTCGAGCGCCTTCACGAACGCCGCGTGATACCGGTCGGCTGTCCGGTACTCGCCGGCCTCTGCGGCCCACTCGCCGGAGGCGTTCCACCATCGGCGGCGCAGCTCGTCGAGGTCGTGGCCGGTCAGCTCGGTCAGCCCCGCCATCCGGACGCGCCAGTCGTAGTCGTACAGCACGTCATCCATGTCGAAGACGAAGAGGAGTGGGCGAGGCATGATGCCTCCATCCTGACGCACGGGCGCCCCAGGCCCGGCGAACTAGGATCGACAGGATGGCGACTTACGACACCTCGGCCCCTGCCGAGCTGCTGACCGGTATGCGCCTCGCCCGCCAGACGATCGGAAGGGGCGAGCTCGTCGTCATCCCCACCGACACGGTCTACGGGGTCGCGGCCGACGCCTTCGCCCCCGCCGCGGTCACCCGCCTGCTCGAGGCCAAGGGCCGCGAACGCACGGCCCCGCCTCCCGTTCTGATCCCCGGCATCCCGACCCTTGATGCGCTCGCCGAGGTCGTCCCCGACGAGGTACGCGCGCTGGTCGCCGAGTTCTGGCCCGGCGGCCTGACCGTCATCGTCCGTGCCCGCAAAACCCTCGACTGGGACCTGGGCGAGACCCGCGGCACCGTCGCGCTTCGCATGCCGAAGGACCCGATCGCCCTCGAACTGCTCGCCGAGACCGGACCCCT
>JBDSKH010000283.1:0-7650 GCA_039917005.1 Pseudolysinimonas sp. | reverse complement strand
TGTTCATTGCCTGATTCCGGGTCACTCGAGGGCACACGGGCGGTCAATCCGAATATCCTTCGAGTGATTGCTGGCGCTGACTGTACGCCCGCCGAGTGCCGGGTGATAGGTGGAGGGGTACCCCAATAGGGGGGACTCCGGTTCTGGATAGGGTGGCGGCATGAGCGATGACGAGCTGCGCAAAGCCGCACGCAAGAATCTCAAGTCCCGCAACGACTTCAAGGTGATGCTCGCGATCTTCATCGTGGTCGCCCTCATCCTGCTCGCCGTGTGGTTCTTCTCGACGGGCGGAACGGGATACTTCTGGCCTGCCTGGCCCCTGCTCGGTCTGACGATCGCGGCCGTGTTCTCCGGCCTCGACGCGTACGGCATCACCCGTCGCACGATCACGGAAACCGACGTCGACGCCGAGATCGCCCGCATGAACCGCCGGTCGGGCGGCGGCAGCACCCCCTCCGCCTAGGCGCGCTCAGCCGGCCGCGAAGCCCGCGGTCACGAGGCGGCGACGTGCCAGCTCGACGTACTCCGGGTTGAGCTCGCAGCCGACGAACCGCCTGCCGAGCCGCGCCGCCGCGAGCGCCGTCGTACCCGAGCCGACGAACGGGTCGAGGACGAGGTCGCCGGGCTGCGACGCGATCCGGATGCATCGTTCCGCCAGGCTCTCGGGGAATGTCGCGAAGTGCCCGCTCGCCTCACGCGACGGCTGGGTGTTGAGATCCCAGACGCTGCGCAGGCGCCGCTCGTTCGGGCCCCGCACCGCGTCCACGTCGTAGCGGTACTTCTCGCTCGAGCTCAGCAGGAACAGGTACTCGTGCGATCGCGTCGGCCGGTCGGTGACGCTCTCGGGCTGCGCGTTGGGCTTGTTCCAGACCAGGTCGGAGCGCAGGTACCAGCCGCGCTCCTGTAGGGCGAAGGCGAGCCGCCATGGCACGCCGATCAGGTCCTTGGGCTTGAGGCCGTCGGGGGTCGGCGGGCGCGTGCCCATCGCACGCGCGACGTTCTTGCGGTCGGGGGCGCGCCATCCACGATTGCCCGACGTATAGGAGTCGCCGATGTTGAGCCAGAGCGTGCCGTCGGGGCTGAGCACCCGGCGCACGTCGTCGAACAGCTCGGCGAGGGCCTCGATGAAGTCGTGCACGCTGGCCTCGAGGCCGAGCTGGCCGTCGATGCCGTAGTCGCGCAGCGACCAGTACGGCGGGCTCGTCACGACCGTCTGCGCGATGCCGTCGGGCATGGCACGCAGGATGCCGTGGGCGTCGCCGGTGATGAGCGCCGAGCCCGCGGTGGCGAGGTCGGTGTACGCGGAGCCGGCGGAGTGCTCGCGAACGATGAAATCGGGGGCGCGCACGCCCCCGAGTCTAGAAGCGGCCAGGGGCGCCGATCGCCGTTACTGCTCGTCGACGAATACCTCCTCGATCTTCATGTCGAAGAGCTTGGCGATGCGGAACGCGACCGGGAGGCTCGGATCGAATTTCTCCTTCTCGATGGCGTTGATCGTCTGCCGTGACACGTTGACGCGCTCGGCCAGATCCGCCTGGGTCCAGTTGCGTTGGCTCCGGAGGGCCCTGAGGTGGTTCTTCACCGATACCGCAGGTTCCCGGCGGCGATCGCGACCAGGTAGACCACGGCGGTCAGGGCGGAGAAGATGGCGATGCTGGCGTCGAAGGCGATGAGGTGGACGTTGCTGGCGGCCGCGTAGGCGAAGCCGCCCACCACCCCGACTCCGAGCCCGATGGCCATCGCCTCCAGCATGATCTTCCTTTGCAGGTCATCCAGCCCGCGCAGATACCGCGCGTGGGCGACGATCCAGACGAGACCGACGACGAGGTTGGCGGCGACGGCGACCCAGCCGGCGACCGGTTGATAGTCCCAGAGGAACTTGGGTCCGAAGTTGGCCAGCGCCAGGGTGGCCAGCCAGGCGAGCGTCCAGATGGCGAGCGGCGCGACGTTGGCCATCGCGTCCGGAGTCCGGGTTCCGTCGTGTGCTTGCATCGGTGTTCCTCCTTGAGGCGCGCAATGGAAGTCAAGTACACTTGACACGGTAGGCGGCCTCGGATGGCGTGTCAAGTGTCCTTGACTCTTTGCCGCTGGCGGAAACAAGAAATCCCCCGCACATGCGAGGGATTTCGGCTGGTGACCCCAGCGGGATTCGAACCCGCGTTACCGCCGTGAGAGGGCGGCGTACTAGGCCTCTATACGATGGGGCCGTCACGACAACCGTTCGAGTATGCCACACCTGACGGGCCGCGGCACACGGGTGAGCCGCTGAGCGGGGCCCGCTCTCAGGCCGCCGGAGGAGCGAGCACCTTCATGCCCCCCGGCACCACCTCGAGTTCGATCGGCAGCGGCGCGAACCGGTCGCCGTCCGCGTAGCCGACCACGCCATCCGCCTCGATGCGCACCTTCTTCACCTTGAAGATCTCGACGCGCGAATCCGTCACGTGCTCGCCGGTGAAGACGCGGGGGAAGATGCGCAGGAACGCGACCCTGCCGAGCGGCTTCACCAGCAGGACATCCAGGAGGCCGTCGTCGACCTTCGCGGTCGGGGTGACCTTCATCCCTCCCCCGAGCGATTCGCCGTTGCCGACGCAGACGAGCGTGGCGGCGGTCTCGAGCACCACGCCATCCATCGTGAGCTTGTAGTGGATGCGCTTCAGCTTGATCAGCTCGATCACCATCGCGATCGTGTAGCGGCTCTTGCCCTTCGGGTGGTGCATGTTGTTGGCGCGCTCGTTGGCCAGAGCGTCGAAGCCCGCGCTCATCATGCAGGCGAAGTAGCGGTCGCCCTCGGCGGACTTCGCGTAACCGACGTCGATGGTGCGCGGCGGCAGCTGGATCGCGGCCGCGAGCGCCTCGATCGCCTTCTCGGTGTTGTCGTGCGGGATGCCCAGCACGCGCGCCATATCGTTGCCCGTGCCAGAAGGGATGATGCCCAGCGGCACGTTGGTGCGAGCCACCATGTTCGCTCCGAGGTTGACCATGCCGTCGCCGCCGACCACGACGAACGCGTCCGGCTTCGACTTGACCATCTTGCGCGCCGTCACCAGCAGCTGCTCGAAGTCGGGCTCGATGAGCATCGTCACGTCGTGGCCCATCGCGCGGAGGGTGGCGACGGCCGCCGGACCGACCTGGCGGGTGGCTCCGAAGGACGCGTTCGGGTTGACGGCCACCACGATGCGCTTGGCCTTGAACTTGGGTGCGGTGTCGCTCGGTGTCACGGTCGGGCCCTTCGTCGCGCCTGCGGAGTCGACCCAGGTTAGTGGTCGCCATAGGTTCGTCGCGACGACGCCCGGCGACGGGTGTGAGAGCGTGGATGCGATGGCGGCACATCCTCTCGGTCTGAGCGTCGGCGAGCGCGACGACGAGTCCCGGCGCGGGTTCCTGCAGGTGCATGAACCGATCGGCCTGGCCGGACTGCTGTCCCGGCGCGGGCGCTGGGCCTGGCGGACGCGCGCTGCCGCCCCCGCCGCCGAGCAGGGATTCCGCTGGGGCTGGCGCGAGACGTTCAGCCCGAGCTGGTGGCCGCAGGGCATCGACGTGCAGGGCAGCGGCGGTGAGCGGGTGATCGTCGTCAGCTGGTTCTCGAAACGCCGCGGACGACAGGTGGCGACCCGGCTGAGTTTCGTTACGAGCACGGACACGTCCCGACCGCGCGTGCGCCACGTGCTGCTCGTCGAGCCCGGCCCTCGGGGCGGTCTGCGCCCCATCACCGTGCACGCCGGCGGGATCGCCTGGCACGGCGACCGCATCTACGTCGCGGACACGTTCGGCGGGCTGCGCTCGTTCCGCATCGACGAGATCGTGCGGGTGCGCCGCGAGCGGTGGGGACGGCTGCCGGCGGGCGCGCGGCACCACCGGTACGCCCTCCCGCAGGAGGCGATGTTCGCGGCCCGCACGCCGAAGGGCACCCGGCGGATGCGGTATTCGTTCGTCTCGCTCGAGGACGCGCCGGAGGGTCCGCGCCTGGTGGTGGGCGAGTTCCGGGGAGTCGGAGAGGATTCCCGGCTGGCCCGCTTCGAGCTCGACCCGGCCAGCGGTGAGATCCCGGACGGCACCGTCCTCGAGCTGCACGAGGCCACGCCGGCGCGCATGCAGGGCGCCTGCATCGTCGACGGCACCTGGGTGCTCACCACCAGCGCCGACATGCGCACCGGCGGCGATCTCTGGGTCGGCGAGCCCTCGGCGCTCGTCCGGCACCGTCGGGTGCTCGCGCCGGCGCCCGAGGACATCGCCCACGAGCGCGGCACCCGGATGCTGTGGACACTCAACGAGCGCCCCGGCCGCCGCGTGGTCTACCGCATCGACCTCGACCGCTGGCTCGCCGAGCCAGGAGAGCCCGGCGAGCCCGAGGTGCTCAGCGACTGAAGCGCGTGCGCCGCAGCAGCTGCGCGTTCAGCGCCACCACGATGGTCGACACCGACATGACGGCCGCGCCGACGGCCGGCGGCATCAGGAATCCCGCTCCCGCCAGCACGCCGGCGGCGACCGGAAGGCCGATCGCGTTGTACCCGGTCGCCCAGACCAGGTTCTGCAGCATCTTTCGATAGCTCGCCCGCGAGAGCGTGATGGTGTCGGCGACACCGCGCGGGTCGCTGGATGCCAGCACCACTCCCGCGGACTCGATCGCCACATCCGTGCCGGCGCCGATAGCGATGCCCAGGTCGGCGCGAACGAGCGCCGGAGCGTCGTTGATCCCGTCCCCGACCATCGCGACGCGCTTGGCGCCCTCCTGCTGCAGGCGCGCCACCACATCCGCCTTCTCTCCCGGCAGCACCTCCGCGAATACCTCGTCGATGCCGAGCTGCTTCGCGACGTGATCGGCGACCTCGCGCGAGTCGCCGGTGAGCATCGCGACCCGCACCCCGCGCGTGCGGAGCAGCGCGACGGCCTCCCGCGACTCGGGGCGCACGACGTCGGCGAGCGCGAACATCGCGATCGCCCGATCGCCCTCGAGCAGGTAGACGACGGTGGAACCCTCGCCGCCGGCCTTCTTCGCCGCACTCACCAGGGCGCTGTCGAGCCGGATGCCGCGCTCGGTCACGAGGCGGGCGCTCGCCACCGTGAGCGGCCGGCCATCGACCGTCGCGGACGCCCCGCGTCCGGCGAGCGCCTCGAACGCGGTCGACCGCGGGATCGCGACGCCCCGCTCCTGGGCCGCCGCGACGATAGCCCGCGCCACCGGGTGCTCTGAGCGGTCCTCGACCGATGCGGCGAGACGGAGCGCCTCGTCCTCGGTCTCGGATCCGCTCCCGGCGACCACCATGCGGGCGAGCCCCTGACGGCCCTCGGTCAGCGTGCCGGTCTTGTCGAACAGCACGACATCCACGTCTCGCGCCTGCTCGAGCGCCGCGCGGTCGCGCACCAGGATGCCGCGGCGAGCCCCGATGGCGGTCGACAACTGGGCGACCAGCGGAATCGCGAGCCCCAGCGCGTGCGGGCACGCGATGACCAGCACCGTCACGACCCGCTCCAGAACGAATGCCGGGTCGTCGGGCTTCAGCAGGAACCAGGCGACGAACGTGATCGCGGCCGCCCCGAGCGCGACATAGAAGAGCAGGGCAGCCGCCCGGTCGGCGAGCAGCTGGGCACGGCCCTTGCTCGCCTGGGCGTCGGCGACGAGGCGCATCACGCCGGCGAGCGCGGTGTCGTCGCCGAGCTTCGTGACCTCGACGACGAGCGCGCCGCTGGCGATGGACCCGCCCACGACGGCGTCCCCCGGATGCTTGCGCACCGGAACCGACTCGCCGGTCAGCAGGGACTCGTCGACCTCCGATTCGCCCTCGACGACACTTCCGTCGATCGGGATCGCGGCACCCGGACGCACGATCACGTGATCGCCGACCTTCAGCTCGGAGACGGGCATGGTCATGCGGTGGTCGCCGTGCTGCACCTCCGCCTCGTCGGGGATCAGCTTCGCCAGCTCGCCCAGCGCATTCTGGGCGCCCATGACGGCGCTCATCTCGATCCAATGGCCGAGCAACATGATCGTGGTGAGGGTGGCGAGCTCCCACCAGAAGTCCATGCCCTCGAGGCCGAGGGTCACGGCGAGCGAGTAACCGAACGCGACCAGCAGGGCCAAGGAGATCAGGGTCATCATGCCGGGGCTCTTCGCGCGCAGCTCGGAGACGGCACCGCTCAGGAACACGCGCCCGCCGATCAGGAAGATGAGCAGGCCGAACGCGGCGGGGATGAACTGGCTGCCGGGGAAGCGCGGGCCGGGCAGGCCCAGGATGTCTTGCAGACCCGTGGAGAAGACGAGCGTCGGGATCGTGAGGGCCAGGTTCACCCAGAAGAGGCGACGGAAGATCGCGGGGTCGTGGTGCGCGTGGTCGCCGTGGGCGCCGTGGTCGCCGTGGGCGCCGTGATCGTGGGCGCCGTGATCGTGGGCGCCGTGATCGGGCGCCGCCACCTCCTTGTCGCCGCGAGCATGGGCGCTGTGATCGTGCGCCGTGTTGTCGTGGGCGCCGTGATCCATCGCGGGGTGCTCGTGGTGCTCGTGCCCGCCGCTCATGAGCGATTGTTCTGGAGTTCGAAGACGGTCAGCAGCTCGGCGACCGCGTCATCCCGTCGCGTGCCCCCTTCGTCGAACATGTCGCTGACATGCGTGCGCAGGTGGTTCTCGACCAGCAGCTTGTTCAGGCTGCGCAGCGACTTCTGGATCGCGAGAGTCTGCGTGATGATCTCGACGCAGTAGTCCTCGTTCTCGATCATCTTCTCGACGCCGCGCAGCTGTCCTTGCAGGATGCGCGAGCGATGGAGGGCACGTTTCTTGAGGTCGTCGATCATGATGTCAAGGGTATACCCTGGAGGGGTATCAAAGGGCAGAGTCCCCCTCTAGGGAAGGGCGTATCGTCGGCAACATGAAGGTCACGAAATACGAGCACGCCACCCTGCTGGTCTCCATCGGGGACGACAACCTGATCATCGATCCGGGTCTCTACCTCTCGCTCGCCGACTTCTCGAAGGTCGTCGCGATCGTCATCACCCACGAGCACGGCGATCATTGGACCCCTGACCAGCTCAACCGCATCCTGGAGCGCAGCCCGGATGCCCGGATCCTCGGGCCGGCCGGCGTGGCCAAGGCCGCCGCGGACTTCGACGTCGAGGTCGTGAAGGCCGGCGACAGCGTCGAGGTCGGGCCGTTCGCGCTCACCTTCTTCGGCGAGAAGCACGCGCTCATCCACGAATCGATCCCCGTGCCCGACAATGTCGGCGTCATGGTCAACGACGAGCTCTACTATCCCGGCGACTCGTACACGGTGCCGGATGCCGGGGTCGGCACCCTCGCGGCCCCGATCGGCGCACCCTGGCTGAAGATCGGCGATGCGATGGACTTCGTGCTCGCCGTGAAGCCCCAGCGCGCGTTCTACGCGCACGACATGACGCTCTCCGTCGCCGGCAAGGGGATGCACATCGAGCGGCTCAAGTGGGCGACCGAGCAGGTCGAAGGCGAGTTCCACACCCTCGAGGTGGGCGAGTCGCTCGACATCTGACCCCACGCCGCCCGCAGCGCCGGGGGTCGCGGGTAGCGTGACGGCATGCCAGCACGTGCCGCCGGGTTGCGCGTCGTTCCCGTCACCGACGCGTCGTGGGACGACGTGCGCACGGTCTTCGGCACTCGGGGCGATCCAGCACGCTGCTGGTGCCAGT
>JBDSKH010000282.1:0-5922 GCA_039917005.1 Pseudolysinimonas sp. | reverse complement strand
TGGTCGAGCGAATCGCGGTCGAACTCGGATACCGTCCGAACGCCGTCGCACGCTCGCTCCGCGTGCAGCGCACCAACACCGCGATGATCATCCTTCCGGATATCACCAACCCGTTCTATCCGGTGTTCGCGCGGGGGGTGCAGGACGTACTGCGCGCCGGCGATTACCACACCCTTCTCTGCAACACGGATTCACGTGAAGAAGAGGAACGCGCGTTCCTGGACGAGGCGATCTCGCGCCGGCTCGATGGGATCGTCTTCATGGGGTACTGGGTGTCTCCCGAAGACCTGCGCGAAGTGGCGGCGTCCGGTGTCGCCGTCGTGAACCTCGGCGAGGGCTTCGCCGACACCAAGATCGACTCCGTTCATTCCACCGACGAGGAGGGCGCTCGCGACGCGACGGCCTTCCTGATCGAACGGTACGGCTCCTCGGTCGCTCTCATCGATGGCACCATGCTCGCACCCGTCGCCCGCGCCCGCACCAGCGGGTATCACCACGCGCTGCAGGCAGCACGGATCACGCCCCGTCCCGACTACGAAGTCAGCGAGGACTTCACGCGGGAAGGCGGACGCCGCGGCATGGCTGCGCTCCTCGACCTCGCAGACCCTCCGCGTGCCGTCTTCTGCGCCAACGATCAGATCGCGATCGGAGCCCTCCGCGAGGCGGATCGCCGGGGCCGGTCGGTGCCCGGTGACATCGCGATCGCGGGATTCGACGATATCGACGCTGCGAGCATGGTGCAACCGAGGCTCACCACGGTGCACAACTCGCCGGATGAGCTCGGCGCGCGCTGCGGCGAACTTCTGCTGTCGCGGATGACGGGGCAGTTCACCGGCCCGGGACGGGATGTGGTGATCCCCGCCGAGCTGGTCGTCCGCGAAAGCGCCTGAGCGGGCTGCTCGTCAGCTGGCGCGGCGGGCGCGGGCGGCGCGGCGCTTCAGGGCGCGACGCTCGTCTTCGCTGAGACCGCCCCAGACACCGGAGTCCTGGTTCGTCTCGAGCGCGTACTGCAGGCACATCTCGGTCACGGAGCAGCGGGCGCAGACGGCCTTGGCCTTCTCGATCTGGTCGACGGCCGGGCCGGTGTTGCCGACCGGGAAGAAGAGCTCGGGGTCGGCTGTGAGGCAAGCGGCCTTATCACGCCAGTCCATAGTGGTACTCCTTGATGATGGTGCAGAGAGGTGACGTGCACGTTCGGGGGTTTCGCGCACGGTCGAAGCGAGAACGGAAAGGTGGGGGGATGGTAATTCCGGACTCACCTGCGACTCTGCAGGCGTCACATCAACCAGGAAAAGGGTTTCATACTTGTTACGACGAATCAATAGGTCTGAATGGGATATCTCTGTGAGTGATCGACAAAAGCCCCCCCTTTTCTGGGTACTGGTCGTCCTCCTGACCGGGGAATTCCTGCTCGTCGCGGCGCTCGCCGTGACCCTGCTCGTCGAACTGCTCGTGGCCACGCCGGCCTCGTTCGCGAGTGCTGTGGCGCTGACCGTTCTCGCATTCGTTGCGGCCGTGTGGCTCGGCGCGATCGTCGTGGGGGCCCTACGCGGCCAGGCCTGGATCCGGGGCGCGGCCATCGTCTGGCAGGTGCTGCAGTTCGCGATCGGCGCCGGCGCGATCTCGGGAACCTTCAGCACCCCGGCCATCGGATGGCCCCTCGTGGTTGTCGCCTTCGCCGTGTTCGCGCTGCTGTTCCTGAAGCCGGTGGTGGAG
The DNA here is from genome assembly GCA_039917005.1 of Pseudolysinimonas sp. Lineage (GTDB taxonomy): Bacteria > Actinomycetota > Actinomycetes > Actinomycetales > Microbacteriaceae > JBDSKH01. The sequence goes on along the minus strand of JBDSKH010000282.1, from coordinate 4,206 downwards.
GCGACCTCGCACCGCGAGGATCGCACCCGCTCCTAGGCGGTCAGGCCGAGCTGCTTCTTCAGCATCGCGACGTGACCCGTCGCCTTGGTGTTGTAGAACGTATGCGTGATCACGCCATCCTCGTCGAGCACGAAGGTCGACCGGATCGCGCTGACGACCCGCTTGCCGTAGAGCAACTTCTCGCCGTAGGTGGCCCACTGCTCATGGATGCTGTGGTCGGGGTCGCTGAGGATCGGGAAGGTCAGGTGGTCGTTCTTCACGAACTCGGCGAGCTTCGCCACCTGGTCGCGCGAGATGCCGACGACCTGGTAACCGGCGCTCTGCAGCTGGTTCAGGTTGTCGCGGAAGTCGCACGCCTGTGTCGTGCACCCGGGCGTCATCGCCTCCGGATAGAAGTACACGATGACCTTCTTGCCGCGGAGCGACGAGAGCGTCAGCGGCTCGCCGTTCTGGTCGGGAAGGGTGAAGTCGGGGGCGGTCTCGCCGACCTCCAGGCGGTTGGGAGTCGTCACGAACTGCATGCTATCGTTGTCCCTCGGCCCGCCCTGTCGGGGGCCTACGCACCTCTAGCTCAATTGGCAGAGCAACTGACTCTTAATCAGTGGGTTCCGGGTTCAAGTCCCGGGGGGTGTACTCGAAGCCCCGTCATCTCTCGCCAGGTGCGGGGCATTGTTCGTGTGCCGGGTGTCGCAGGCTCGCCCCGATCAGGGGACTGCAGATAGAGAGCAGCGCAGGGTACGTTTCCCGGGTGCATGCCCTCGAACTCCGTGGTCTGACCAAGCGCTTCGGCAGCGCCACGGCGGTCGATGATCTCAGCCTGACGGTGCCGCATGGCTCGTTCTACGGAATCGTCGGACCCAACGGCGCGGGCAAGACCACGACGTTGTCGATGGCGACCGGTCTGCTGCGCCCGGATGCGGGGGTCGCCCTTGTGCACGGAATCGATCTCTGGCACGACCCGTCGCCCGCGAAGCGCCTGATCGGCAACCTCGCCGACGGCGTGGATCTCTACGACCGGCTCACGGGCGAACAGCTGATCACCTTTGCGGGGGAGCTCTTCGGGATCGACCGCACCACCCTCCGGGGGCGGGTGGCCGACCTGCTTGGGCTGCTCGACCTGGAGAGCGCGGCGCGCACGATCGTCGCCGACTATTCCGCCGGCATGACCAAGAAGATCGCGCTCGCCGCCGCGCTGGTGCATTCCCCACGGCTGCTCGTGCTCGACGAACCGTTCGAGTCTGTCGATCCGGTATCGGCTGCCAACATCCGCGACATCCTGCACGGCTTCGTGACGGGCGGCGGAACCGTGGTGGTCTCGAGTCACTCAATGGACCTGGTGCAGCGGATGTGCGACCACGTCGCGATCGTGGCGGCAGGACGCGTGCTCGTCGCGGGCACGGTCGACGAGGTGCGAGGTGACGGCGACCTCGAGCGGCGATTCCTGGAACTGGTGGGCGGACGGCGGCACGGGGAGAGTCCGGCATGGTTGCTGTCCTCCTAAGGCTGCGGTTCCGCATTCTCGCCAACACCCTGCGTCGCAATACGCTGCAGCTGGTGGCCGTGATCTTCGGCGGCGTGCAGGCAGTCATCCTGCTTGCCGCGGTGCTAGGCGGGATGCTCATCGCATCCACGGCCCCGCCCGCCGCTACTCAGGCGGTCGTCGTGGTCGGGGGAGCGGCGCTGCTGCTGGGCTGGATTGTCGTGCCGCTGCTGTTCGAGGGTGTGGAGCAGACGCTCGATCCGGTGAGGCTGGCGAGATTCCCGATACGCACCGGGCAGCTGATGGCTGCGATGTTTCTGGTGGGTGTCAGCTGGATCCCCGGCATCGTCACGATCGCCGCGGCGCTCGGCACGGCCATCGCCTGGCGCACGTATCCGGCGTCCGCAGCAGTCGCGGCGGTCGCGGGTCTTGTCGGAGCAGCGACCTGCATCGCGGCATCCCGGCTCACCACCTCGGTCGTCGGCAGCCTTTTGCGCGGGCGTGGATCATCCAGGGTCGGCGTCACAGCGCTCGTGCTGCTGGTGGTTGCGGGGCCGCTGGCCGCATCCACTCTCGGCGGCGTGGCGTCCGGTGGTCACGAGTTGCTCGGGATCTTCACGGCGGCGGTCGACATCCTTGGCTGGACCCCCCTCGGAGCCGTCTGGTCGGTCGCAGGACGCCTGGCGATGGGGGATCTCGCCGGTGCGGTAGGCGCGGCGGCGATTGGGCTCGTCACCCTCGCCGGCGTGCTCGTGCTCTGGCGGCTGACCCTGAACGCGAGCCTGCGGGTGAGCGGGGGCGGGCCGGCGCGCTCGGGTTCCCGTGGACGGCTCGGGCCGTTGGGCTGGATGCCGGCGTCGCCGGCCGGCGCCGTCGCGGCTCGCTCGCTGATCTACTGGTTCCGCGATGCGCGACACGCGCGGCAGCTGGTCATCATCCCCGTGCTTCCGGCGCTGATGTTGTTGTGGTGGTCGCTCGTGGGGGTCGATGCGATCGTGCTGGCGACCGGCCCGCTGGTTGCGACGCTGCTGCCGCTGTCGGTCTTCGCCGGGCTCTCGTATGACGGCACGGCCTTTGCAGCAGAACTCGCTGCCGGCGTGCGCGGTGTGCACGACCGGCTGGGACGTGCCGTCGCGCTCCTCCTGATCGCGGTGCCCGCGGTCCTCGTCGTGCAGGTGGTGATCGCCGTGATCATCGCCCGCGTCGCCGACCTGCCTGCCCTGCTCGGCCTCTCCATCGGGTCGCTGCTCATCGCCACGGGCGTGGTCAGTGTCTCTTCCGCGCGGATCGTGGTTCCGGTGGCGCGCTCGGGGCGCAACCCGTTCTCGGCGCCCGCGGGAGCCGCCACGACATCCATCGCCGCGTCGTATGCGGTCATGGCGGTGACGATCGTGCTCGCGCTCCCGGTCATCGTCCTGGCGGTCGCGGCCCTCATCAGCGGGGCCACGGCACTGGCGTGGGCGGCGTTCGCGGTCGGGCTCGCTTCCGGCGTCGGCATTGCGGTGGGCGGCGTACTGCTCGGCGGGCGGGTTCTGGATGCCTCCGGACCTGCCGTGCTGGCGCGGCTACGACTGGTGCGCGCCTGACCGCTCTACCGCCGCCGGCTTGAGGGCGACGCCGCCGACGAACCGGGCGAGCACACTCGCGGTCAGCACCCCGGCTGCCAGGATGCTTGCCAGCACAACGAGCTGAAACCGGCCGGCCTCGAGCGGGGATGCACCCGCGAACACTGCGCCGACGAACGCGCCCGGGAGCACGACGATCCCCGTGGTGCGGGTCTGGTCGATGGAAGGTAGCAGCGCGGTCCGGATCGCCGACCGGGCGAGATCGATGGTCGACCGCCGGGGCGTCGCGCCGAGGGCCAGCCAGCCCTCCACCTCATCCCAGTGGTCGTTCACCGTCGTGAAGAAGATGCGGTGCGTGAGGATCGCGATGGTCATGGTGTTGCCGATCACGATGCCGCCGATTGCGAGCGCGTAGCGCGGCGAGAGCTCCAGCGCGCCGGTCGCGAAGACGACGCTCAAGGCGACGGCGAGGCCGGCGAACATGGCCACCGCTATCCCGCCGGTGGCTCGCAAGCGCGCTCGCGCTCGCCGGGCCGCGGTCAGGACCGCCGCGATGAACATCACGCTCAGGCCGACGGCGACCCACCTCGCGTCGCCCAGGATGCCGGTGAGCACGAGACTCAGCAACGCCAGTTGCAGCGCGGCACGACCGATCGCGGTGACGACCGACCAGGGAGCCGGAACCCGGAAGACCACCAGGCCGACGGATGCGATCCCCGCGAGCAGGACGATCGCCAGCGCCGTCGGCAGCCAGTGCTCGAGCGTCGTCATGAGCAGAGACTATTCCGGGCCGGGATGAGCCTCCAGACCTGCGGATGATTCAGTGAGTTGCGCGATCAGGCCGGGCGTGGTCTAATCATCGAACCGGTTCGAGTCGATCCGGTTCGATTCCCTCAATGGAGAGCTCGGAGCAGCAGTGGTCACCATCGGCGACGTCGCCCGCGAAGCGGGAGTCTCCCGCAGCACGGTCTCGTACGCGCTGACAGGGAAGCGCTCGATCTCGCGCGAGACCCGGGACCGAATCGACGAGGCGATCCGCCTGCTCGGGTTCACCGTGAACGCCGGCGCGCGCGCCCTCGCCACCTCGGAGACCATGGTCCTCGGCCTCCTGCTGCAGTTCCACCAGGACGAGTTCCCGCCGGCGATGCTGCAGTACATCCT
>JBDSKH010000281.1:0-5661 GCA_039917005.1 Pseudolysinimonas sp. | reverse complement strand
GACAAGCGCGTCGGGGAAGCGCTGGAGCTCGGCCGCGACGACATCCGCGGTCACGTCGGGCGGGACCGCGACGACGATCAGGCCCGGAGCGTCGTCCGACGCGGGTGCGCGCCCGGCTCCGTAGGCGATCGCCAGATTGCGGGCCGAAGGAGAGGCGTCCTCGACGATGACGTCGACACCGTGCGCACGCAGGCCGAGACCGATGCTCGCTCCGAGGAGGCCGCTGCCGACGATGCGCACCTGCTCCGCGAGTCGGCGGTCGTTCATTCGGGGAGATCCTCGGGGTCGTCGGGCGATTCGTCACGCCCAGCACGGGCGATGGTCAGCAATTGGCCGAGTTCCACCTTACTGAGGTCACGTGCGCGCCCCGACCCGAGCGTGCCCAGGTGCAGCGGCCCGAACTGCCGGCGCACGAGCTCGAGCACCGGGTGCCCGACAGCCTCCAGCATCCGGCGGACGATGCGATTGCGACCCGAATGGAGCGTGATCTCGACGATCGTGCGGTCCTTCGAGGATTCTCCGACGATCCGGGCCCGGTCGGCGGCGATCGGCCCGTCCTCCAGCTCGATCCCCTTCTCCAGCGTGCGCAGGATGGCGGGGGTCGCCACCCCACGGACGGTCGCGATGTACGTCTTCGTGACGCCGAACGAGGGATGCGCGAGTACGTGCGCGATGTCGCCGTCGTTAGTGAGCAGCAGCAGGCCGCTGGTGTCGGCGTCGAGCCGCCCCACGTTGAACAGCCGCTCCTGGTACCCCGCCGCGAACTCCTGCAGATCGGGCCGGCCCTTCTCGTCTTTCATCGAGCTCACGACGCCGGTCGGCTTGTTCAGCATCACGTAGCGCTTGCCGGGGTCGAGTTGCACGGCGGTGCCGTCCACTGCCACCTCGTCGACGGCCGGGTCGACACGTCGGCCGAGCTCCGTCACGATCTCGCCGTTGACCGAGACCCGTCCTTCGACGATGTACTGCTCGCTCACGCGACGGGATGCGACGCCGGCCGCCGCGAGCACCTTCTGCAGGCGCTCCCCCTCTGTCGATCGCGGTTCGGAATCGTTCATCGGATCGCGAGGATGTCCTCGAACCCGTCCATGCCATCCGTCAGCAGGGGCGAGATCTTGGGCAGTTCCTCGATCGAGTTGATTCCGAGCTGGGTCAGCAGCAGCTCGGTGGTCTCGTAGTGGATCGCGCCCGTCTCGCTGTCGGTGTACGCCTCGGTGATGAGGCCGCGCCCGAGCAGGGTGCGCACGACCGAGTCGACGTTGACGGCACGGATCGACGCGATCGCCCCGCGCGAGATCGGCTGCTTGTAGGCGATCACGGACAACGTCTCGAGAGCCGCCTGGGAGAGCTTTGTGGGGTTCTGGGTGAGCACGAACTCGCGCACGACGTCGTCGTGCTCGGTTCTCACGTAGAGGCGCCAGCCGCCGCCGACCTCTCGCAGCTCGAAACCGCGCCGCGTGCCGCCGTCGGCCCCGTCGTAGTCGGCGACCAGCCTCTCGATCGACTGCCGCACGGCCGGTACCGGGACTCCGAGCACGGTCGCGAGCGAGACCACGCTCTGCGGTTCGTCGGCGACCATCAGGATCGCCTCGAGGGCGCGCTCGACGTCGGTCACGGGCTTCGACACGTCATCTTCGGCGACGGCCGCCCCGCTCTGCTCGTCGACCTGCACGTCATCAGTCATAATCGGCCCCTAGGTTCGCGAGCTGATCGTCGGTCCAGTGGCCCGCCGTCCAGCGGAGGGTCAGCTCGCCGAGCGGTTCCACCTGCTCGAACGAGACGGCGGCATGGCGGTAGAGCTCCAGCACGGCCAGGAACCGCGCGACGATCTCCCCGCGCAGCTCCGCACCCGCGATGAGCGCCCGGAACGTCACCGGATCGCCTCCACGCAGCATCGCCACGACGTGGGCGGCCTGCTCCCGGATGCTGACGAGCGGCGCGTGCAGATGGTCCAGTCCCACGATGGGGATCTCTCGCGGCGCGAAGGCCAGAAGTGCGAGCGCGGCGAAATCATCGACGTTCAGCGTCCAGACCAGCTCCGGTGTCTGCTTGCGGTACTTCTCCTCGAGACGCACCGAACGGTAGTGCCGCGTCGATTCGGCGTCGAGGTGGGCCGACACCCAGGTCGCCGCCTCCTTGAACGCCCGGTACTGCAGCAGGCGGGCGAACAGCAGATCGCGCGCCTCGAGCAGGGCGACGTCCTCCGCGTCGACGAGTTCGCCCTGGGGAAGCAGGCCCGCGACCTTCAGGTCGAGCAGCGTCGCGGCGACCACGAGGAACTCGCTCGCCCGGTCCAGCTCCTCGTCGGAGTCGAGGTCGTGCAGGTAGGTGAGGAATTCGTTCGTCACGACGCTCAGCGCGATCTCCGTGATGTCGAGGTCGTGCTTGGCGATGAGGGTGACGAGCAGGTCGAACGGCCCGTCGAAGTTGCTCAGCGTGAGGCGGAAGCCGGGATCGGGCGCGGTGTCCACCGCGAGCCCGCCTCCCGTGCCCTCGCCGTCAGGCGACGGCGCCACGTGCGATCAGCTCTCTCGCCAGCTGCCGGTAAGCCTCGGCGGCCGAGTGGTCGGGTGCGAACGTGGTGATCGGCGCGGCCGCCACCGACGCATCCGGGAACTTCACAGTGCGACCGATCACGGTCTCGAACACCTGGTCGCCGAAGGTCTCGACGACCCTCTCGAGCACCTCGCGCGAGTGCAGTGTGCGCGGGTCGTACATGGTGGCCAGGATGCCGTCCAGCTCGATAGCCGGATTCAACCGGTCGCGCACCTTCTCGATCGTCTCCACGAGCAAGGCGACACCGCGCAGAGCGAAGAACTCGAGCTCGAGCGGGATGAGCACGCCGTGCGCCGCGGTGAGGGCGTTCACGGTGAGCAACCCCAGCGATGGCTGGCAGTCGATCAGGATGACGTCGTAGTCGGCGGCGACGGGCCGCAGCACACGCGCCAGGATCTGCTCACGCGCCACCTCGTTGACGAGATGGACCTCGGCGGCCGAGAGGTCGATGTTGGCGGGAATGACGTCGAGCCCGGTCGTGCCGGTGTGATGGATCGCCTCGCGCGGGTCCTTCGTCGTGCCGAGCAGCAGATCGTAGATGGTCACGACATCGTGCGACTGGACCCCGAGGCCGGCGGTCAGAGCGCCCTGCGGATCGAAGTCGACCGCGAGCACCTTGCGGCCGTATTCGGCGAGGGTCGCACCGAGGTTGATCGTGGTCGTGGTCTTGCCGACGCCGCCCTTCTGATTGCAGAGGGCGATGATGCGCGCGGGCCCGTGCGACTTCAGGATCGGAGGCATCGCGAACTCGCGTTGCGGACGCCCGGTAGGGCCGAGCACGGGGGGTTCCATCCCCGGCAGCTCGGTCACATCCTCGCGCTGCACTGACATGCCCACGAGTGTACGTGGCGACCCCGGACGGCTCCCGCGCCACGCGTCAAGCAGAGGTTGAGGGTTCGACTTGCCGGTTCCGGATCACCGCGCGCGCGGGTGAGACGTCGCATAGACGTCCCGGAGGGCGTCCGCCGTCACGCGGGTGTAGATCTGGGTCGTCGCGACGCTCGCGTGGCCGAGCAGCTCCTGCACCACCCGCACGTCTGCCCCGCCCTGCAGGAGGTGGGTCGCGAACGAATGGCGCATGCTGTGCGGCGAGATCTCGATGTCGAGCTTGGCGCGCTCAGCGGCCGAGCGAAGCAGGAGCCAGGCGTTCTGGCGCGAGAGCCGCGAACCACGAACCCCGAGGAAGAGCGCCGGTGTGGCGCGCCCCCGCGTGGACAGCACGGGGCGCGCGCGAACCAGGTAGGCGTCCAGCGCCGCCCGCGCATAGCTGCCCACCGGGACGATGCGCTGCTTGCCGCCCTTGCCGAAGAGCCGCACGACATCGGCCGTGCCGTCGTCGCCGATCAGGTCATCGACATTGAGGGCGACGGCCTCAGAGATGCGCGCCCCCGTCGCGTACAGCAGCTCCACCAGCGCCTTGTCGCGCAGGTCCGCCGGCTCGTCGCCGTCGGTCGCCGCCAGCAGCTGCTCCACCTGCTCGATGGTCAGGGCCTTCGGCAGGCGCGCCGGCTGCTTCGGGGCGACAAGGTCGGCCGCGGGATCTGCATCGAGCAGGCCCTCGTCGACGAGGAATCCGGTGAAGCCACGGATCGACGAGATCGTGCGGGCGATCGACGATGCCGCGAGCGGCTCGGGACGTTCGCGCAGGCTCCGGACGTACCCGGCGAGGCTCGCGGCTTCGAGGGCAGTCACCCCGGCGGAAGGGCCGAGGGCATCGAGAAGAGCCATCAGATCGCGGCGATACGCCGCCACCGTGTTGACCGAGCGGCCGCGTTCGATCGCGACGTGCCGCAGGTAGCGGTCGAGCTGCCGCTCGAGATCCGCCAGCTGGTCAGCCTCGGCGGGCATGGGACGCCAGCAGGGCGATCATCAGGATGCCGTTGTGCAGCCGTCCGTCGAGCACTGCCTCGATCGCCTCGGCGAGCGGGACCCAGCGAAGAACGATCCCGACCTCCTCTTCCGTGCGGTCGTGCACGGCCGGCGACGCCGTCAGGCCCCGCGCCTCGAACAGGTGGATGACCTCGTTGCTGCCGCCGGGAGACGTGTGGAACGTGATCGGCTCGCTCCATTCGGCGGCGACGATGTCTGCCTCTTCGGCGAGTTCGCGCTGCGCCGCGAGCAGAGGCGACTCGCCCTCGACGTCGAGGAGGCCGGCCGGGATCTCCCAATCGCGGCTGCGGATCGGCTGCCGGTATTGGTTGATCAGCAGCACGCGCTCCTGGTCGTCGATCGCGAGGACGGCGACGGCGCCGGTGTGGGCGACGAACTCACGGGTGATCGTGCCATCGCCGAATTCGACGGTCTCGCGATCGACATCCCAGACCAGACCCTCGAAGACCGTCGCGGCATCCAGGATCGTCGCCGGATCACGCTCGTCGCGCAGCGGCTCGGTCACGCTCAGACCTCGGCGTGCTCGGTGGCCTGCCGCAGGGGCGTCGCGACCTCGTGCGCGTCATGCAGCTCGACCGGCCGCTCCCCCGGCTCCGCGACCTCGAACAGGCGCGATGCCTGCTGACGCTCGAGGGCCGCGGCAACCAGCCCGCGGAAGAGCGGGTGCGGGCGGTTCGGCCGCGATCGCAGTTCCGGATGCGCCTGCGTGCCCACATAGAACGGGTGCGTCGCGCGGGGCAGCTCCACGAATTCGACGAGCGACCGGTCGGGCGAGACACCCGAGAACACCATGCCGGCAGCGGCGATGCGGTCGCGATAGCTGTTGTTGACCTCGTAGCGATGACGGTGACGCTCGCTGATCGTGTCGGATCCGTACAGCTCGGCCACGATCGATCCGGGCTCGAGCGCGGCCGCGTACAGGCCGAGGCGCATCGTGCCACCCCTGTCGCCGTGGTCGAGGATGTCGACCTGTTCCGCCATCGTCGCGATGACGGGGAACTCGGTATCGGGGTCGAATTCGCTCGAGCTCGCACCCGTGAGCCCGACCACATTGCGGGAGTACTCGATGACCATGCACTGCAGGCCGAGGCAGAGACCGAGAACCGGGATCTTGTTCTCGCGCGCGAACTTCAGCGCACCCAGCTTGCCCTCGATGCCCCGAACCCCGAATCCGCCGGGAACGCAGATGCCATCGATGTCGGCCAGGTTGCGGGC
>JBDSKH010000280.1:0-4366 GCA_039917005.1 Pseudolysinimonas sp. | reverse complement strand
TGCGGATGTCGCCCTTCGGGGCGGCGGGCAAACGGCAGACGTCGTTCGCGGCCGTCGAGGTGATCCCCCTCATGGAGGAGACCGAGGCGATCGAGATCCCGGAGAACGACATCCGCGTCGACGTGTTCCGCTCGAGCGGCCCGGGCGGTCAGTCGGTCAACACGACCGACTCGGCCGTGCGCATCACCCACCTGCCGACCGGCACCGTCGTGTCGATGCAGAACGAGAAGTCGCAGATCCAGAACCGTGCGGCCGCCATGCGCGTGCTGGCGTCCCGGCTGCTGATCCTGCAAAAGGAGCAGGAGGCGGCTACCAAGAAGGAGCTGGCCGGCACCATCACGGCCAGCTGGGGCGACCAGATGCGCTCCTACGTGCTCGCGCCGTACCAGATGGTGAAGGACCTGCGCACCGACTACGAGGTCGGCAAGCCCGACGACGTCTTCGACGGCGACCTCGACGGGTTCATCGCCGCGGGCATCCGCTGGCGCAAGTCCGACAAGGGCTAGCGCGACTGTAGAGCACGCCTCAGTCCTGGGGCTCGGCGTGCGGTACCGCGGTGGCGCCGAGAAGGCTCGCGGCCAGCTCCGCACGATCGCCCGCGAAGAGGCGCTCATCGAGTTCGGAGATCGAGGCCTCGAGGCTGGCGAGCAGCCGCGCACCGGCGGGCGTGATCGCCACGGTCGCCGAACGCTCGTCGCCTGGCCGGGTGAGGCCGGCATCCCGGAGCGTGCGCAGCATCGGTGCCACGTCTTCGGGCGCCAGGTCCGAGCGACGGGCCAGGTCGGCCGTCGAGATGCCGGGAACGGCGGCGATCCGGGTCAGGATGCCGAACTTGCGCAGGCTGAGTCCGTGCGGCTCCAGCAGGCGTGACATCTCGAGCTCCGCCGCCCTGGAAAGGGTCAGCAGCGCGACGGTCGGGCTGGGGCGGCTCGGCACTTCGCTCACCGGACCACGGTACCTGTGAGTCTGGGCCTCAGGAGTGTCGCTCCCGACAGGTCGCGCGGGCATCTTTAGCCTTTACTCGTCATGATTCGTTTCGACCAGGTCACCAAGACATATGCCGGAACCACGCGACCAGCACTCAGCAACGTGAGCATCGAGGTGCTCAAGGGGGAGTTCGTCTTCCTGGTGGGTGCGTCGGGTTCGGGCAAGTCGAGCTTCCTCCGGCTCGTGCTCAAGGAGGAGAAGCCCTCCAAGGGCAAGATCCACGTGCTCGGCCAGGAACTGAACACGCTCGCGAGCCGCAAGGTGCCGTATTTCCGGCGCAACCTGGGCGTCGTCTTCCAAGACTTCCGCCTGCTGCCGAACAAGACCGTCTTCGACAACGTCGCGTTCGCGCTGCAGGTGATCGGCAAGAGCAAGGGCTTCATTCAGGAGGCCGTGCCCGACGTCCTGAAGATGGTCGGCCTCGCGGGTAAGCAGGGGCGGTTCCCGCACGAGCTCTCCGGTGGTGAGCAGCAGCGCGTCGCCATGGCCCGTGCAGTGGTCAACAAGCCGGCCATCCTGCTGGCCGACGAGCCGACCGGAAACCTCGACCCCAACACGAGCGCCGGCATCATGCAGCTGCTCGCCGCGATCAACGCCAACGGAACCACGGTCATCATGGCCACGCACGACGTCGGCATCGTCGACCAGATGCAGCGCCGGGTGATCGAGCTCGTCAGCGGGCAGGTCGTGCGTGACGAGCGTGGTGGCGGATACCAGACCCAGGCGGTGCCGGTGCAGCGCCAGGCGCCGACGCCCGCGCCCGCTCGGGCGCCGGCTCCGGTCGCGGCGGCCGCCGAGAGCGAGCTCGACGACGCCGCTCTCGCCCCGCGGACACCGGTGGCCGAGCCGACGCGCGTGGCCGAGCCGACGCCCGTGGCCGAGGTGCCCATCGAGTTCGAGGCCCCGCACACCGGAACGATCACGGTCGTCGAGCCCGCCGTCACCAACGTGCGCGAGACGCCCCAAGAGATGCCGCGGCCCATTCATCGCCCCGCGCCGCCTGCAGAGCGAGCAGCCGAAGCATCCGCGCCAACGCCGCTCGTGCCCCCGCCCCTGAACGAACCGCGACAGCGCCGATGAAAGGGATGTGCTGATGCGCCTCGGTCTCATCCTGAGCGAGGTCGGGCAGGGTTTCCGCCGCAACCTCTCCATGGTCGTCTCGGTCGTGCTGGTGACGTTCATCTCGCTGACGTTCTTCGGCGCCGCGATCCTGCTGCAGTCGCAGATCACCCAGACCAAGGGCTACTGGTACGACCGCGCGCAGGTCGCGATCTATCTCTGCACCGACATCTCCAGCGAGGCCGACTGCAACGAGACGGCCGCCACCGACGCGCAGAAGCAGGACGTGCAGGCCGAACTCGATGGGGGCACCCTCGGCCCGTACATCAAGAAGGTCGAGTTCGAGGATCACGACGAGGCATACGCGAACTTCCTCGACCAGTTCGAGGGCACGACCGCCGCGCAGCTGGTGACCCCCGACATCCTGAGCGAGTCGTTCCGGGTGAACCTGATCGACCCGAACCAGGCCGACATCATCATCGACCAGATCAGCGGGATGCCGGGGGTCGAGAGCGTGACCGACCAGCGCGGCCTGCTCGAGCCGATCTTCGCGATCATGAACGCGGCGACCTTCACGGCGATCTGCATCGCCGGGCTGATGCTCGTCGCCGCCGTGCTCCTGATCGCGACGACGATCCGGTTGAGCGCCTTCTCCCGTCGGCGCGAACTCGGCATCATGCGCCTGGTCGGCGCCTCGAACCGCTTCATCGAGACGCCGTTCATCCTGGAGGGCGTGCTGGCCGCCCTGATCGGCTCGTTGCTCGCGGGCGGCGTGATCGTCGTGCTCGTCCAGTTCTTCGTGCAGGGATACCTCGCCAACGCCCTCAAAGGCACGGCCCTGGTCGACCTCAACGATGCGCTGGTGGTCGTCCCGATCCTCCTCGTGTCGGGTGCGCTTCTCGCGGCGGCCTCCGCGAGCGTCGCGATCCGCCGCTACCTGAAGGTCTGAGCGCCGACCGCGATTCCTGTCACCCTCGGTTACACTGATGGGCTGTCCACCAGTCCGGTCGATCGATGGGAAGGAGTTTCATCATGCCGCGCGAATCCGGTGAGAAGGTCGTCGCCACCAACCGCAAGGCCCGGCACGACTACACCATCGAAGACACCTACGAGGCGGGAATCGTCCTCCAGGGCACCGAGGTCAAGTCGCTGCGCGAGGGCCGAGCGTCCCTTGTCGACGGCTACGCCTTCATCGACGGCGGGGAGATCTGGCTCGACGCCGTGCACATCCCCGAGTACACCGAGGGGACGTGGAACAACCACGCCCCGCGGCGCAAGCGCAAGCTGCTCATGCACAAGGCGCAGATCATCAAGATCTCGCACAAGACCAAAGAGGGCGGCTACACGCTCGTGCCCTTGTCGATCTACTTCCTCAACGGCAGGGCGAAGGTCGAGATCGCGGTCGCGAAGGGCAAGCGCGAGTACGACAAGCGCCAGGCGCTGCGCGAGCGGCAGGATCAGCGCGAGGCGCAGCGCGCGATGTCGTCGCAGCGGCACCTGGGGGAGTAGCTCGCCCGATCGCGCGCACCGCTATTCCGGGATCGGCCGGTAGAGGTCGCGGGTGAGATCCTCCGAGACCCCGCCGTCCTCCGGGCGATCGGGATGGTCGAGCACCGCGCAGAGGGTCTCGGTGTCTCCCGCGTCGTACTGCTCCAACGTCGGTGCCGAGATCGCGGCCGCCGTGTAGTCGCTCTTGACGATGTCGTCCGGCAGATAGAGCTTGTACTCGACCAGCCGGAGGCAGGTCTCCTGGGCGTAGACCGCCAATGACTCGTCGGCAGTGTACGGAACGCCGGGGAATGCGAGGTCGACGCTCGCGATGACCTGCTGCTGATGCGGGGTCGAGCAGGGGACCACGGTGTACTCGTCCGCATCGCCGGGCTCCAGGAGGCACGCGCCCGGCACCAGGCGATCCACCGACGTCGGTCCCGTCGGGATTACGGGCGTCTGCAGCGCGACACGGACCGCCACGGCGATGATGAGCACCACCACGGCCGTGACGGCGGCGATCAATCCGATGCGGAGCCAGCGGGGGAGGCCGGCGAAGCCGGTCGGCGTCACGGACTGCGCTGCCGGGGTCGTGTCCGCCTCACTCACAGCGATACCGTATCGGATGTGAGCACTGCGTCCGAGGCGAGCCCCCCGCTTCCGCCCGCTGCCCGTCGGCAGGGCGGCCGGGGGCTCGATCTACTCACCGCCGTACTCCTCGGTGTCGTGTCGCTCACGACGGCGCTCGGAGCCTGGCAGGCGACGACCTGGACGCGCCAAGCGGTCGACTGCGGCGAATCGTCGGCCGACGCCCGCGATCAGAACATCACGC
>JBDSKH010000279.1:0-9725 GCA_039917005.1 Pseudolysinimonas sp. | reverse complement strand
GCCGGTGAGGGTGACCGCCGCCATCCCGAGGCCCAGGATCGCCATGGCGATCTGGGTGAGGATGAGCAGCTTGCGCCGGTCCATGCGATCGGCGACGAGCCCGGTCACGGGCAGGAGCAGCAGCTGGGGCCCGAACTGCAGGGCCATCGTCAGGCCGACCGCGGTGGCGTCGTCGTCGGTGAGCTCGGTGAGCACCAGCCAGTCCTGGGCGATGCGCTGCATCCAGGTGCCGACGTTCGAGACGACGGCGCCGGCGAACCACAGGCGGTAGTTGGCGACGGCGAACGACCGGAACATCGCGCTCATTCGTCCGCCAGCCCGCGCAGGATGGGAATGACCGCCTCGAGGGCGCGTCGCTCGTCAGCGGACAGGTCCTCCATCCGCTGCGAGAACCACACGCTGCGCGCGGCGCGCGTCTCGGCGATCTGGGCGCGGCCGGCCGCGGTCAGGGTGACCCGCACGGAGCGCGCGTCGTCGTCGGCGGGGTGGCGCGCGATGAATCCCGCGGACTCGAGCCCGTTCAGCGTGCGGTTCATCGACGGGGGGCTGACTCGCTCGCGGCCGGCCAGAGCGCCGGGCGAGTGGTCGCTCTCCTCGAGCCGGAACAGCACGCCGAGCTGCGAGTCGCTGAGGTCTTCGCTCGAGCGGTTGCTGCGGATACGACGGGCCACCTTCTGGATGAGAATCCGCAGCTCTTCGTCGTTCATATCGTTAGCCTAGCTCATTAGCATTGCTAATGCTGAGGGGACTGCGAAGATGAACCGAGCGAGGAGGCTCCATGCCGAATTTCCAGGCAGCGCGCAACGAGGAGACGTTCGTCGACGACGGTGGCGTGACGAACCACTACTACGTCTGGAAGTCGGGCAGCCCCAAGGCGGTCGTCCAGATCGTGCACGGCATCGGCGAGTATGCGACCCGGTACGAGCCCCTCGCACAGGCCCTCGTCGAGGCGGGGTACGCGGTCTACGCCGGCGACTACCGCGGGCACGGTGCCACCGGCGTCGAGCAGCACGATCGCGACCTGTCGAAGCTCGGCCGCCTCGGGCAGGGAGGGATCCGCGCGGTCATCCGCGGCATCCGACAACTGCGCGACATCGCGCACGCGGAGCACGCCGGCGTTCCCATGGTGCTCATCGGTCACAGCATGGGTTCGCTCTTCGGGCAGCGCATGCTCAACGAGAACGCCGAGGGTTACGACGCCATCGTCTTCACCGGTACCGCGTACCGGACGCTGCGGCACATGAACTCGGGCGATCTCAGCAAGCGGCATCGCGAGCCGGGCGGCACCGGTCACGAATGGCTCAGCCGCGATCCGGCCGTCGCGGCTGCCTTCAAGGAGGATCCGCTGACGTTCGACGCGAAGGTGGCGAAGCTGTTCGGGATCGCCGACGGCCTGCGCCTGCTGGGCAGGCCCAAGAAGCTCGGCCGCGACATCCCGATGCTCATCATGATCGGCAGCGACGACCCGCTGGGCGGGCCGCGCAGCGTCGAGCTGCTGGCCAAGGCGTACCGCAAGCGCGGCGGCCTGAGCGACGTCACCGTGACGATCTACCCCGACGCGCGGCACGAGGTCTTCAACGAGACCAACCGCGACGAGGTGGTCGGGCATCTGGTGACCTGGCTCGACGCGCACCTCGCGACCTGACCTCGGGCACGACGACGCTGCGCCCGTAGGCTGAGTCCATGCACGGCGAATTCAAGGTGCCAGGCGGCAAGCTCGTCGTCGTCGATCTGGATGTCGTGAACGGCCGGATCAGCGGCTTCCGGCTCGCAGGGGACTTCTTCCTCGAACCCGACGAGGCGCTGGCTGCCATCGACTCCGCCGTCAACGGGCTGCTCGCCGAGACCGATGCTCGAGCGCTCGCGTCCGCGGTGCAGGCCGCCTTGCCCGAGGGCGCCCAGCTTCTCGGGTTCACGCCCGAGTCCGTCGCCACCGCGATCCGCCGTGCGCTGCAGAAGGCGACCAGCTGGCGCGACTACGACTGGCAGCTCGTGCACCCTGGCCCGCTGAGCCCGCTCATGCACCTCGCCCTCGACGAGGTGCTCGCCCAGGGGGTCGGCGACGGCACTCGCAAGCCCACGCTGCGCATCTGGGAGTGGGACGAGCGCGCGGTCGTGATCGGCAGCTTCCAGTCGGTGAAGAACGAGGTCGACCCGGCGAACGCCGAGAAATACGGCTTCCAGGTGGTGCGCCGCATCTCGGGCGGCGGCGCGATGTTCATGGATGCCGGCTCAGTCGTGACCTACTCGATCTACGCGCCGGGTGAGCTCGTCGCCGGGATGACCTTCGCCGACAGCTACGCCTTCTTCGACGAGTGGGCGGTGCAGGCGCTGCAGAGCCTCGGCATCGAGGCGACCTACCAGCCGCTCAACGACATCACGAGCCCGGCCGGCAAGATCGGCGGCGCCGCGCAGAAACGCCTCGGCAAC
The DNA here is from genome assembly GCA_039917005.1 of Pseudolysinimonas sp. Classification (GTDB taxonomy): domain Bacteria; phylum Actinomycetota; class Actinomycetes; order Actinomycetales; family Microbacteriaceae; genus JBDSKH01. The sequence continues at coordinate 7,295 of JBDSKH010000279.1, read as the reverse complement.
GGCGGCGTACTCCATCACGTCACGATGGCGTACGACATGGACGGCGAGCGCATGACCGAGGTACTGCGCATCGGTCGCGAGAAGCTCAGCGACAAAGGCACGAAGAGCGCGGCGAAGCGCGTCGACCCGCTGCGCAGTCAGACCGGTCTCTCTCGCGCCGAGATCATCGAGCGGATGATCGAGACGTTCCGCACGCAGCACGGGCTGACCGACGGGGAGATCACTGCGGAGGAGTACGCGTCGGCGGAGGGGCTCGTCACCGAGAAGTTCGGCACCGACGAGTGGCTGTACCGGGTGCCGTGACGAGGCGGCTCATCGTCGGCGCCGGGCTCGCGGCGCTTCTGCTCGGCGGCATCCTTATCTCCGCGCTCGTCGGCCAGCTGCCGGTCACGCCCGCGGAGGTCGTGGGCTCGCTGCTGCGCGCCGCCGGGATCCCGAACGCGTGGGCGCCCGGTGATCCGATCATCGAGTCGACGCTGTGGGTCGTGCGGTTCCCGCGGATCGTGATGGCGCTCGCCGTCGGCGCGGCGCTCGCTGCCGCCGGAGCGGTCATGCAGGCGGTGTTCGGCAATCCCCTGGCCGAACCCGGGGTCGTCGGTGTCTCTGCGGGGGCAGCCCTCGGCGCCGCGACCGCCATCGTGCTCGGCCTCGCGGCCTACGGTGACTTCCTCATCGCCATCCCCGCGTTTGCCGGCGGACTGCTCGCGACCCTGCTCGTCTACCTCGTCTCCCGCGCGAACGGGCGCACCGAGGTCGTGACCCTCCTGCTGACGGGAATCGCGGTCAACGCGTTCGCCGGCGCGGGGCTCGCGTTCGTGCTGTTCAGCGCCAGCTCCGCCAACCGCGAGCAGATCATCTTCTGGCAGCTCGGGTCGCTCGCCGGTTCGCTCTGGCGCGAGGTGCTCATCGTCGCGGTCGTCGCGATCGCCGGGGTGATCGTGGCCACGCTGCTGGGGCGCCGGTACGACGTGCTCGCGCTCGGCGAACGGAACGCCCGTCATCTCGGCATCGACGTCGAGCGCCTGCGGCTCGTCTCGGTCGTACTGGTCGCCCTCCTCACCGGGGTCGCGGTCGCATTCGTCGGCATCATCGCGTTCGTCGGGCTGGTTGTGCCGCACGTCGTGCGCATGCTTCTCGGGCCCGGCCATCGGGCGCTCATCCCGGTGAGCGCCATCGGGGGTGCGGTGGTGCTGCTCTTCGCGGACTTGCTGGCGCGCAATCTCGCGCCCGGCGCGGAGCTGCCGATCGGACTGTTCACGTCGCTCGTCGGCGGCCCGTTCTTCTTCTTCCTGCTGTGGCGGCAGCGTCGCCGGGCGGGGGGATGGGCATGAGTCTCCGGGCCGACCGCATCTCGGTCACCCTCGACGGCCGAGCCGTCCTGACCGACATCACGCTCGAGGTGCGCAGCGGCGAGGTGCTCGCCCTCGTCGGACCGAATGGCGCCGGCAAATCGACGCTGCTGTCCGTCCTGAGCGGCGAACGGCATCCGGATGCCGGGACGGTCACGCTCGACGACCGGGCGCTGGCAGGGTTCTCACCTCTCGAACTCGCGAGGCGCCGGGCAGTGCTCACGCAGGAGAACACGCTGAGCTTCCCGTTCCGCGTGCGCGAGGTGCTCGAGATGGGCCGGAGCCCGTGGGCGCGCACCCCCCGGCTCGCCGACGACGAACGTGCTCTCGCCCAGGCGGCCGCGCGCGCCGACGTCGCCGGACTACTCGACCGGCGATTCACCGAGCTGTCGGGCGGCGAGCGTGCGCGGGTGTCGCTCGCGCGGGTGCTCGCTCAGGACGCACCGATCGCCTTTCTCGACGAGCCGACGGCGGCGCTCGACCTGCGGCATCAGGAGGACGTGCTGCGCGTGGCGCGGGAACTGGCCGCCGACGGGCGTGCCGTCGTCGTGGTTTTGCACGATCTCTCGCTCGCGGGCGCGGTCGCCGACCGTGTCGGATTGCTCGACGGCGGCCGCCTCGTCGCGCTCGGCCCGCCCGCGGACGTGCTCACGGCATCCGGGCTCTCGAAGGTGTACGGCGTGAAGGTCGAGGTGCTCGAGCGCGACGGAACGCTGCTCGTGGTCCCGCTGCGCCAGGGTCATCCCCGGGGCTGATCCGTTCGGCGGAGCATCACGTACCCTGGACGCATGGACTGGCTGATCTTCGCGGGCATCGCCGTCGTGGTCGTGATCGCCGGTGTCGTCGCCCAGCGCAAGGGCTGGATCGATCTGACCGGCAAGCACGCCGGCGGTCGCAGCGGCGGGGTCGCCGGGCTGATGGGCGGGGTCGACGAGGTCTTCGCGCCGACTCGGCATCAGGCCCAGCAGGAGCTGGACCGGCAGTCGTCGCTTCCCGCACCCGCCCCGAGCCCCGGCGATGGCGACAAGGACATCTTCAAGGGCAACGTCAAGATCGACCTCGACAAGCTGTCCTAGGGGTGCGGGCTAGCGCTTGGTCAGATCCTGGTACTCGTCGTGGGTGGCGATGTACTTGAACGTGAACGGGCACCTCGCGACGACCCGCGCGGTCGAGTTCGCACGCACGTCGTCGAGCGCAGCCTTCACCAGCTGCGATCCGAGGCCCTTCTCCTGCTTCTCCTCGTCGATCTCCGTGTGCAGGAAGACGATCTCGCCGTGGGGTCCGGTCTCGTAGGTCGTCTCCCCCAGCTCCTCGTCCCCGCGCTTCAGCACATAGCGGAATCGGTCGGGTTCGTGCACGACGACAGGGTTCTCGGCCATGATTCGAGGGTAAGCGCGGAGATCAGGCGCTGTCGCGGACGACGAGGTGCGTGTCGAGGATGAGGCGCTGGGTGCCCGCATCGGCATCCTCGGCCAGTCGGTCGAGCAGCATCTGCGCCATCGCGCGACCCATCTGTCGCTGCGGCTGATGCACGGTCGTGAGGGGAACCGCCCCGCTCAGTGCCGCCGGGCTGTCGTCGAAGCCGACGACGGCGACGTCCTCCGGGACTCGCTTGCCGCACTCACGCAACAGGACGTCGACAGCACCCACCGCCATGAGGTCGCTCGCGACGAACACTCCGTCGAGATCGGGACTCCGTTTCAGGAGAGCCCGCATCGCGCTTCCTCCACTCGCCTGGGTGAAATCGCCGTGCTCGAGCAGCGCGGTCGGGAGTCCAGCTGCGCGGAGCGTGCGCACCCAGCCGTCGGTCCGGTCGATCGCGGCCTGCATGTCGGCCGGCCCCGCGATCGTTGCGATCTTCCTCCTGCCGATGTCGATCAGGTGCTGGACGCCGAGTGCCGCGGCCGCGGAGTTGTCCACGTCGACGTAGCTGCTGTCGTGGATCTCCGGGCGGAAGGGACGGCCGCCGAACACCACCGGGATGGTCGCATCGAGCGTCGCAAAGAAGTCGTCTCCCGAGTGATGCGAGACCACGATCGCTCCGTCGACGTTGCCGCCGAGCAGGTACCCGATCGTCTTCTCGCTCGGGGCGGAGGGGTGGGCCAACTGGAGGTTGAGCACGTAATCGCTGGACTCCAGGCCTTCGGTGATGCCCTTGACGACCTCGGAGAAGAAGGGGTCGCCGAAGAAGCGGTTGGTGTCCTCGGGAACGACCAAGGCGATGGCCATCGTCTTCCGCCTGGCCAAGGAGCGGGCGGCGCGGTTGGGGCGATACCGCAATTGGCTGACGGCGGCGTTGACCGCCTCGATCACGTCCGGACTGACCTGGCTCGATCCGTTGATGACCCGGGAGACGGTCGAACGGGACACTCCCGCGACCGCGGCCACTGCTTCGAGTGTGGGCGCAGGTTGCCGCTTGGTGGTGCCCGCCATGCTCGCGATCCTATCGATCAGGAAGGCAAGGCCCGGTCGCGGATGATCCGCTGCAGGGTCAGTGCACTCAGCTTCGCCGTGCGCTCTTGCGTGACGTAGTCGACGCGCACGATTCCGAATCGCTTGTCATATCCCCAGGCCCACTCGAAGTTGTCCAGAAGCGACCACGCGAAGTAGCCGCTGACGGGGATCCCGGCATCCATTGCATCGAGGGTCGCTGCGAGGTGGTCGACCAGGAACCGGGCGCGGTCGACATCGTCGATCGAGCCGTCGGGTTCCACGACGTCCGCGAAGGCGCTCCCGTTCTCGGTGATCGCCAGGGCCACCCCGGCAGGCCCCGCGTACTCCTCATGGACGCGCCGAAGCAGCCGTGTCAGCCCTTCGGGCTGCACTTCCCAGTCCATCGCCGTCACCGGGAGGCCGCGCATGTGGAAATGCACGGTCTCGGCGTTGACAAAAGGCGACCGGAGAGGACGGGCAGAGGGAGCCGCGTTGCTCGCGACCCGGACGGGCGGCCGCGCGCTGACCGCTTCGCCGTGGTAATAATTCACGCCGAGCGTGTCGATCGGGCGGGAGATCGTCATCAGATCGCCCGGCCTGATGACCTCTTCGAGGCCGAAGCCGGCCAGATCGTCGAGTACGTCGGCCGGGTATGCACCGCGGAAAAGCGGATCGAGGAAGAGCCTGTTGAACTGCCCGTCGATGCGCCGAGCAGCCTCGAGGTCATCCGCGTCGTCGGGATCGACCGGATCGACCACGCTCAAGTTGAGCGTGATCCCCAGGCTGAGACCAGCATCTCGGGCGCGCAGTTCGCCGACCGCGAGCCCGTGCGCGAGCAGGAGGTGATGGGCCGCCGCGAGTCCGGCCGCCGGCTCCTGCCGTCCGGGCGCATGCTCACCCGATACGTAGCCGACGAATGCGGAGCACCATGGCTCGTTCAGGGTCGACCAGGCTCGCACGCGATCCCCGAGCACGTCGTGCACGCTCAGCGCATAGTCTGCGAAACGTTCGGCAGTGGACCGCACGGCCCATCCGCCTTGTTCTTCGATCGCCTGCGGCAGGTCCCAGTGGTACAGGGTCAGCCACGGCTGGATGCCGTTCTCGAGCAGTTCGTCGACGAGGCGGGAGTAGAAGTCCAGCCCCGCCGGGTTGACGGGTCCACCGTCGGGTCTGACACGCGACCATGAGGTCGAGAACCGGTAAGCCTGAAGGCCGAGGTCGGCCATCAAGCGCACGTCGTCCCGATAGCGGTGGTAGTGATCGCAGGCGGTGTCGCCCGTCTCGCCGCCCACGACAGCTCCGGGGATCCGGGCGAACGCGTCCCAGATGGATTCGGTTCGTCCGTCGACGTCGGTAGCGCCCTCGATCTGGAAGGCGGCGGTCGCGGCGCCGAACACGAACCCGGGCGGGAACGGTCGTGCCTCCGTGGCGACCCCGGGGTTCGGGGTGCGCCCGGGAGATGTCAGGTGCGTCATCCCTTTACAGCCCCCTGCATGATGCCGCTGACGAGCTGACGCCCCGCGAAGATGAACAGCAACAGCAGCGGGATGGTTGCGAGCACGACACCCGCGAGCACGATCGAGTAGTCGACGAAGTAGTTGGACTGAAGCAGCGAGAGCGCCACCGGGAGCGTCGGGTTCTGGGGATCGAGCACGATGAACGGCCAGAAGAAGTTGTTCCAGGCTCCGACGAAGATGAATAGGAACAGCATGGCCGCCGCTGGGCGGGCGGCGACGACTCCCACCGTCCAGAACGTGCGGATCATGGAGGCACCGTCGACGCGGGCCGCCTCGATCAGCTCATCCGGCACGGCTTGGCGCAGGTACTGCGTCATCCAGAAGACGCCGAAGGCGCTGGTGAGCGCCGGGATGATGATCGCCCCGATCTCTCCGGTCCACCCGAGTTTCGCGAACATGATGTACAGGGGGACGACGCCCAGCTGCTGCGGAACCGCGATGGTCGCGACGACGAAGGCCAGCAGCACCGGCCCTCCACGGAAGCGCAGCTTGGCGAACGCCCACCCGGCCAGGGTCGAGGTGATCACGACCGCGGACGCGATCAGGAACGACGAGTAGAGCGAATTCCAGAGCGCCGGCCAGAAGTTGACAGCGGGATTGCTGATGACCGTGAGGGCATTCTGGAGGAAGTTGCCACCCGGCCACCACGGCCGTTCGCGGAGGGACGACGAGTCGCCGGACCCGATGATGAATGACCAGTAGAGCGGGAACGCCGCGCTGACGAAGATGGCCACCAGCACCGCGTAGACACCGAACCCGGGTCGGCTGCCTCGGATGTGTCGGGTCTTCATGAGGCTCCGATCTTGGCTGCCCGGCGGGCTGAACGTCGCGCGCTGCGGTCGAGTTGAACGAATCGGTCGTCGCGCACGAGTCGACGCGTGATGAACAGGTTGATGAGGCCGATCAGCACGATGATGAGGAACAGCATCCAGGCCATCGCCGCGGCGCGACCGAAGTTCCATTGACCCCAGCCGATGTCGTACAGGTAGAGGGTGATGGTCAGCCACTGCTGGCCGGCTCCCCCGCGGCCGAACTGGTCGAAGACCCGCGGCTCGTCGAAGATCTGCAGGCCGCCGATCGTCGCGGTGATGACCACGAAGATCAGCGTGGGCTTGAGCGACGGCAGGGTGATGTTGAAGAACTGGCGGACCGGTCCGGCCCCGTCGACGGTGGCCGCCTCGTAGTAGTCGCGGTTCACCGCCTGCATCGCGGCGAGCAAGATCAGCGTGTTGTAGCCCGTCCAGCGGTAGTTGACCATGGTCGCGATCGCCACATGGCTCCAGAACGGCTCCTTGTGCCACTGGATTCCGGGGAGCCCGATGTCGGTGAGGAACCCGTTCACGAGTCCGAAGTTGTCAGCGAAGACCACGTTGAAGATGAGGCCGACCGCGACGGGGGCGACAACGAAGGGCAGCAGCACGCTCATCCGCCAGAATGTCCGACCGCGGAGGTTGCGGTCCAGGATGGCGGCAATGAACAGGGCCAGCGCGAGCTGCGGAATGGTGCTGATCAGGAAGATGCTGAAGGTGTTCCGGAGCGCCGTCCAGAAGTGCTTCTGCTGAAGTATCCAGACGTACTGATCGAAACCGATGAAGGTTCCCGTGCCGCGGACCTGGTCCCAGTCCATGAGGGAGATCACCGCGGTGTACGCGATGGGGAAGAGCCCCACGATCGCGAACATGATGAAGAACGGCGCGATATAGAGGTAGGGAGCGGTCTTGAAGTCCCACCTGCTGAGTCGTTGTCTGAACATGGTGTCGGTGTGTGATCGGAGAGAGGGGCGCGGGCCGAGGGATGGTCCGCGCCCCTCCTGTTCCGTTAGAAGGCCGAAACCTCGGTGACCCAGTTGTTCCAGCTGGTGTCCTTGTCTTCGAGACCGTCGAAGACGCGGGTCACCGCGTTCTGCAGTGCGTCGTGGAACTGGAAGTACTTCGGGCCCTTGAACGTCGAGACCGTGATCGCGTTCGCGCGCTCGGTGAGGATCTCGCCGGTCGGG
>JBDSKH010000278.1:0-2509 GCA_039917005.1 Pseudolysinimonas sp. | reverse complement strand
GACCGCCCGGGCGCTCACTGCTCGGCCAGCAGGTCGTCGATCATCGCGGCCACGACCGACGGGCTCTGGATGGCGCTCGTGAACCGCGCGGCCACCCTCCCCTGCGCGTCGAGAAGGTAGGTCGTCGGCGTCGTGGTCGGCGGCGCAGGAGTCGCGAAGGCCAGCGTGACGGCGTTGTCGCTGACATCCATGATCGTGGGATAGAGCACGTCGTGATCGTCGATGAAGCTCAGGGCCTGGGCAGGGGTGTCGCGGATGTCGACGCCGACGAAGGCGACGTCCTCTGCGGCGTACTGGTCGTACAGGTCGTTGAGGTCGGCCACCTCGGTGCGGCACGGCCCGCAGCTCGCGTACCAGAAGTTGACCAGCACGATCTGTCCCGCGAGGTCGTCGCTCGAGAGAGCGTCGCCCGTCTCCGTGTCGCCCGAGAAGGCGATGGGCTCGCCGCGCTCGGCGGCCGGCCAGAAATGCGTCGTGCCGTCGCCCGAGACGTACTCGCCGCCTCCAGGCTCGTACTCTGCCGAGATTCCGGGGGCGCTGCAGCCCGCGAGCACGGCCGCCAGCACGAGGGCGGAGGCGAGGCCGAGAGGACGGGTCTTCACACGGCTCCCAGGTCGATGGAACCTGCGAGCAACTCGCGCGCCGGTTCCTGATAGTCGACCTCGACGAAGCGGCCGCCACGCATAGCGATGGTCGTGATGCTCGACAGCGAGCAGCGGCGACGACGCGGGTCGGTTGCGAGCGGCTTTCCCTGCACCGTCCGGGCGACCATCCAGATCGGCAGCTGGTGGCTCACGATGACGGCCTCGCCGCTCTCGGTGGCCCCGTGGATGTCGGCGACCGCCGCCATCATCCGGTCGCGGATCGAGACGAACGGCTCGCCCCACGAGGGCCGGGCGGGGTTGAGGAGATGCCGCGCGAGCAGCGGACGCCGCCGCAGCTCACGCCGGATGTTGACACCCTCGAACCTGTTGGGCGGTTCGATCAATCGCTCGTCGGAAACGATCTCGAGGCCGAATCGCACAGCCCACGGCGCCGCGCTCTCCTGGGTGCGCTGCAGCGGGCTCGCCCACAGCCCGGTGAGCGCGCGCCCCTCGAGGGATACCGCGGCAAGGTCCGCCATCCGGTGCCCGAGGTCGCTGAGGTGATACCCCTCGATGCGCCCGTAGAGCACGCCGTCGGGGTTGTGCACCTCGCCGTGCCGGACGAGATGGATGAGGTGGGCGGGCACCCCCCGAGTCTACGTTTGCAGCGCAGATAGACTTTCTCCCCGTGACCGACCGCACCCTGATCAAGAACCTCGCCGCCGCATCCGACGGGCCGGTGTCCGTCTCGGGCTGGGTCGATACGGTGCGTGACCAGAAGAAGGTGCAGTTCATCGTGCTGCGCGACGAGTCGGGCGCGCTGCAACTCGTGCACCCGCGACTCGACGCCGGCGACGACCCACAGCCCGATCCCATCGCAGCCGAGATCTCGGGCCTGTCGGCCGGCACCTTCCTCACCGTGACCGGCGAGCTCAAGCACGACGAGCGGGTCAAGCTCGGCGGCCTCGAGGTGAAGATCGACACCCTGGATGTGGCGGGGGCCGCCCTTGACCTCCCCATCGCCGACGACACCAGCGTCGACAAGCGCATGGACTGGCGCTTCCTCGATCTCAGGCGTCCGGAGCAGAACCTGGTGTTCCGCGTGCAGACGACGTTCCTGCACGCGCTGCGCACCTGGTGGGTCGAGCACGACTTCATCGAGATCCACACCCCGAAGCTCATGGCCTCGGCGTCGGAGAGCCGCGCCGAGCTGTTCGAGGTCGGCTACTTCGAGGGCAAGGCCTACCTCGCGCAGAGCCCCCAGTTCTTCAAGCAGATGGCACAGCCCGCCGGGTTCGGCAAGGTCTTCGAGGTCGCCCCGGCGTTCCGCGCCGACCCGTCGTTCACGTCGCGCCACGCGACCGAGTTCATCTCGGTCGACGCCGAGATCTCGTGGATCGAGACCCACGAAGACGTCATGGCGATGCACGAGCAGCTCATGGTCGCCGGGCTCACGGCCGTCAAGGAGAAGCACGGCGACGAGATCCAGGCCGCGTTCGACGTCGAGGTGACCGTGCCCGCGGTGCCGTTCCCCCGCATCCCGCTCGCCGAGGCGAAGCGCATCGTCGCGGAGCGCGGCTACGAGGTGCCGCGCGCCGACGACGACATGGACCCCGAGGGCGAGCGGCGCATCTCCGAGTACGTGAAAGAGGAGTTCGGACACGAGTTCGTGTTCCTCACCGACTACGCGTCCAGCATCCGGCCGTTCTATCACCGCCGTCACGACGACGACGCCGGCCTCACGAACAGCTACGACCTGATCTTCAACGGCGTCGAGATCTCGACCGGCGCCCAGCGCGAGCACCGCATCGACGTGCTCGTCGAGCAGGCCAAGGAGAAGGGCCTCGACCCCGAGGAGCTCGCCTTCTACCTCGACTTCTTCCGCTACGGGGTGCCGCCGCACGGTGGATTCGGCATGGGGCTCT
>JBDSKH010000277.1:0-5907 GCA_039917005.1 Pseudolysinimonas sp. | reverse complement strand
GCGCTGAAGCGTCGTTCATCGTCCCCATGCCGCCGAGCGGCGACATCCGCTGGAATGTCGCGCTCGCCGGCGGGTCCCTCATGGACCTCGGTTGCTATCCACTGCGCTGGCTGCGCGACGTGCTCGGGGTGACGCCGACCGTCGTGAGCGCGAAAGCCAAGGACCGCGACGGTATCGACGCGACGATGGATGTCCGGCTCGACTTCGCAGGAACGCCCGGCCGGGCGCGTGCGGCCATGTGGTCGAAGAAGCCCCTGTCGATCGCCGCGGAGGTCCGCGGATCGAAGGGCCGCATGCGCGTACGCATGCCCTACGCACCCCAGGTCGCCGGTCGCATCCGGGTCGACGGACCCGATCTGCGTCTTCGGGAGCCGGCGAACCCGAAGGCGAGCTACACCTTCCAGCTCGAGGCGTTCCGCGATGCGATCGTCGCCGGTGGCGCGAACATCACCGACGTTCACGCCGCGGTTGAGACGATGCAGGAGATCGACGACATCTACCGGGCGGCCGGGATGGAAGTGCGACGACCTACGGACTGATCCCCCCATCCGTCGTGGGCGTGTACCGTTCCGCCATGACGGACTACGCCGACCTGAACGCCCTCTACATCAACTGCACGCTCAAGAAGTCACCCGAGCTGAGCCACACGCAGGGCCTCATGGATCGCAGTATCGCCCTCATGAGGAAGCAGGGCGTCACGGTCGACACGATCCGATTCATCGATCACGACATCGCCACCGGGGTCTACCCCGACATGCGCGAGCACGGATGGAAGACCGACGGCTGGCCCGATGACGTCTGGCCCCGCGTGGAGAAGGCCGACATCCTCGTGGTCGGCGGGCCGCTCTGGCTGGGCGACAACGCATCCATCACTCGGCAGCTGATCGAGCGCCTGTACGCGATGAGCGGCCTCTTCAACGACAAGGGCCAGTACGTCTACTACGGCAAGACCGCCGGTGCGCTGATCACCGGCAACGAGGACGGCGTGAAGCACGCCGCGATGTCGACGCTGTACTCGCTGCAGCACATCGGCTACACGATCCCGCCGGCCGCGGATGCAGGGTGGATCGGCGAGGTGGGTCCCGGTCCCAGCTATCTCGACCCCGGCTCGGGTGGGCCCGAGAACGACTTCACCAATCGCAACACGACGTTCATGACCTGGAACCTCATGCACATGGCGCGGATGCTCAAGGATGCCGGCGGATTCCCGGCATACGGAAATCAGCGTCCCGCGTGGAACGACGGTGAGAGGTTCGGCTACGACGCCAATCCGGAGTACCGCTAGGCGCGATCGCTCAGAGGTGTTCGCGCAGCCATTCCACCGCGAGCGCATCCTCTTCGGCGGCACCCGGCGTCTGCGGCGCGGACTCGACGCCGGGCTCCTCCGCGAGGGCGTGGCCGACGCCATCCATCACGTGATAGTCGGCGCCCACCTCTGACGCGAATCGCTCGGCGACCTTCAGGAAGGCGTCCGGGTCGTCGTCGGCGCCCGAGATGATCCGGATGTCGGCGCCGGCGGCCTTGACCTCGTCGGCTCGCGCGATGAAGTCCATGCGAGCGGCGAACTCGGCTCCCTCATCCGACCACGTGTAGCCGCCGAACATCGGCGCCATCGTGTCGATCACCGGGCGGAGCTGCATCATCGGGCTGAGGAGGACGGCGGCTCGCGCGCCGGACGTGCCCTCGGCGAGAACGCCGGCGACCACCGCCGAACCCATCGAACCGCCGACCAGGCCGACCGCGGCATCCGGGGCCACACCGAAGGTCTCTCGCAGTTCGGCGAACGCGGCCGGGAACTCGGCCACCGCTTGGGTGAAGATCGGGCCGTGCACGAGCGCGGGCGCATCCTGTGCCAGCAGCGGCATGATCGTGTTCTCGAAACCTCCCTCGGCGCGTGAACCCGACATCGGCAGGCCGAGGTAGATCTTGGTGGCGTCGAGGCCTTTCAGCGGGATCGCGGATGCCATGGCGACCTCGGTGCGTGGCGGATCGAGCAGGTGCCAGGTGACGATCACCGGAGCGTCGGGCGACACGGCAGGGATGACGAGGTACGGGACGCCGTTTCGCGTCGTCCCCGTGGTCGGTGTGTTCATGTTCTCGTTCATATTGGACACTGTACAATTGACCCATGACATCCGCCAGAGTCCCCGGCGAACGTGCGGGTTTGTCGCTGCCGGCGGTCATCGCCGCGGCACGCGCGTCCCTGATCGAGCGGGGTGTCGACGGGCTGTCCATGCGGGCTGTCGCCGAGCGCCTCGGTGTCGCGCCCAACGCCATCTACAGTCACGTTGCGAACAAGACGGCGCTCCTCGACGCCGTCCTCGACGATCTCCTGGGCGAGATCCCGGTCGCGGGGCGCGACCTGACCCCCCGCGACGGTCTCACCGCGATCATGCGCGACAGCTTCGACACCCTGGTCCGCCACCCCGAGTTCGTGGCGGCGACGCTCGCCCGGCAGGGATCCGGTGGCACGAACGCCTGGCGGCTCGGCGACCGCATGCTCGAGTACTTCGCCGATGCAGGCCTGTCGGATGGGGCGGCGCGCGACGGGCTACGCATCCTGCTGGTGCACATGATGGGGGCGGCGGCCTTCGCGACCCAGTTCGACTCGTCCGGCGGGCTCACACCACCGCACGAGATCGCGGCCGTGCGCGCCGACTACGTCACGGGGCTGGGCTGGCTACTCGACGGCATCCTGGGCTAGTTCCGGTCGGTGCAGGTGACGCAGGTCGTTCACCCGTGCTCGCGAACGGCGTCGAGCACCTCGCCGAGCTGCCCGCGAAATCGAGCGGACGCGAGATGGTCGAGGTAGTCGCGCGAACTGACGATCTCGCCATCGTGCACGCGCAGGACGAAGATGCCCGGGATGATGACCCGCTCGCCCGTGCCGATGGCATCGCCGTGGTACTCGAACTCGGCGACGATCACTTCGGGATCGGCGGTCTCGTGGATGGTGACGTTCTCGACAGTGCGCTTCGGCAGCGGCGGCGCACCCTCGGGAGGAGCGAAGTGCTCGCGCAGCTCGGCACGCGACGTGATCGCGTCGCCGCCCAGCGGGGCGAACGGGTGCACGACGTGGGTCTGCTCGGCATACAGCTCCGGCAGCGTCTGCCATCGACCCTCGGCGACGCCGGACACGAGTTCGAGGAAGACCTCGCGGGGAGTTCGGAGAGCGGCCATTCCCGAATGCTAACCGCGGCCCTCCGACACCGCCGCGAGGGCCAGACGCAGCGCCGCGATGGGCGGTGGATCCGGCGGATCGCCGTACGTCGCCAGGTAGACGTGCCGCGCGGCATCCGGGATCTCGTGCGCCGTCACGCCCGGATGGCGGTGGGCCTCGAGCGCGAGCCCCGGAATCGTGGCGACGCCCATGCCCGCCGCGACAAGCGCCTGGATCGCGACCATGTCGTCCGTCGAGAACGCGATCCGCGGTTCGAATCCCTCCCGCTCGCACATCTCGACCAGATGCGCCCGGCATCGATCGCATCCACCGACCCACGCGTCGTCCCGGTGCGCCCCGACCGTGGCCCGGTCATCGGTCGTGAGCAGGTAGGTCGGGTCGTCCCGCACGAACTCGAGGCGCACTCCGGCCGGGTCGCCGTCGGACTCGTCGTACCGGAAGACGATCGCGGCGTCGACCTCGCCGGCGCGCAGCAAGTCCAGTGCCTCGGGGGGATGCGTGTCGACGATCTCCAGGCGCAGGCCCGGGTGGTCGCGGTGCAACACCTCGGACACGCGAGGAAGGAGAGCGACGACGGCCGACGCATAAGCGGCGATGCGCAAGCGTCCCGCTCCCAGCGCGACGTAGGTGTCGAGCTCGGCGCCGGCCGAGTCGATGCGCCCCAAGATCTCCACAGCACGCTCGACAAGCACACGGCCGGCCTCCGTCAGCCGGATGCCGCGGCCGACCCGCTGGATCAGCTGGGCGCCCGTCTCGGTCTCGAGCCGCGAGAGGTGATGGCTGACCGACGGCTGCGAGTAATGCAGCTCGCGGGCTGCCGCGGTGACCGATCCGGTGCGCGCCACCGCCGCGAGGACGCGCAGGCGATTGAGGTCCAGCATTCATCAACCATATCGATGGGATTGACCAATAAGCGGCATTGGACTTGATACGTCGTCGCGCGCATCCTGGGGACATGAACCTCGATGACCTCACCATCACCATCCTGACCGCGGCCGGCGGGTACGCCGTCGCCGCCGCCCTGCTGACCCTGCTTCCCGGTCCCGACACGGCGATCGTCATCGCGACCGCCGTCAACGCCGGGCGTCGCGCCGCCATTCGCGCCGCGTTCGGCATCTCGGTCGGCCTGCTCTTCTGGGGCCTGGCCGCGAGCGTCGGCATCGCCGCTTTGCTCCGCGCGTCGAGCGAGGTCTACACGGTGTTCCGGATCGTCTGCGTCGCCTACCTGCTCTGGCTGGCATTCGGCGCGTTGCGCTCCGCCCACCGTCGGCCCGGCAGGGTCGAGCAGGCGGGAACCGAGGCGCACGGCGCCCGCAGGTTCCGGATGCCGTGGGGCTTCCGCCAGGCACTCCTGACCGCGGTGATGAACCCCAAGCTCGGCGTGTTCTTCGTCGTCTTCCTCCCGCAATTCATCCCGGAGGGCACCCCCACCGTCGGCATGACGATGCTGTTTGCGGGGATCCAGGCGACCGAGGCGCTGCTCTGGTTTCTGCTGGTCGGCGGGCTCGCCGCGATCGCCAAGCGCTGGCTGAGCCGCCCGCGCGTCCGTCGCGTCATGGATGGCGTCACGGGCGCGATCTTCGTCTTCTTCGGGGCCCGGCTCGCGCTTGACGCCTGACGCCTCGGGGGCGCAGCAGGATCCGCATCTAGGAGATCGCGTCTTCCTCGATGTCGATCGGCTTCTCGTGCTCCTCGAGCTTGTGGCCCGCTTCGCACCAGTAGCCGGTGACCGGCGGGCCCTGCTCGGGATCGCCAGGCACCTTCGTCTTCAGGAGGACGAGCTTTCCGCCGTCGCGAGGACAGGTGAGGACGAGCATGGTGCGGGGACCTCTCTGTGATAGCGAGCTAACCCGGCGTTCGACCGTCGATGTGTCGCTCGCACCGATTGCCCCGGGTGTGAGACGACTTCACGGTACGTCCGGCGGGGTGCGGCCCGTAGGGGATTGACCTTCGCTTCAACGTGTGATTGTCACTGGGCGTTCAGGGGTCGCGGGGTTCCGCGGGTCCGCCCGATGCGGTGTCCTCTTCGGTCTCGGGGTCGTGAGCGTCCTGGCCCGACGGATCCTTGCCGGTCATGACGACACATCCCCGCGCCAGGCGCCGTCGGCGGTGCCCTGCGCCTCGATGTACGTCTTGAAGTGCTCGAGCTCTTCCTTGACGACGTGCTTGCCGACGCCGGTGATGGCACCGAGCTTTTCGAGCACGCCTTCCGGCTCCCAGTCCAGCTGGACTGTGACCCGGCTCGTGGTGTCGGAGAGCTTGTGGAACGTGACGACGCCGGCATGGTCGACGTCTCCGCCGGTGCTGTTCCAGGCGACGCGCTCGTCGGGGTGCTGCTCGGCGATCTCGGCGTCGAACTCGCGCACCTGGCCGCCGATCTCGACCTTCCAATGGGTCTTGGTGTCGGTCAGCTGGGTGATGGATTCGACGTGCTCGAGGAAGCGCGGGAACTCCTCGAACTGGGTCCACTGGTTGTACGCCGTGGTGACGGGGACGCGCACGTCGACGGTCTCGATGATCTGAGTCATGGCTTCACGCTAGGCCGGGCAGAGCGGGAGGCGGGCGGTTCTCATGCCGCGGACAGCGGCCGCTCGGGCCGCTCCAAGCTTCGGCCTAGACCGCGCTCATGCGACCCGTGATCGGCGTCATCGAGGCCTCTGTGAGGCGAAGGCCGCTGTTGGAGTTCGCGGCGGTGCTCATCTCGTCGAGGGTCTCCTTGTCGAGTT
>JBDSKH010000276.1:0-5884 GCA_039917005.1 Pseudolysinimonas sp. | reverse complement strand
TCGCCGACCGCGCGGATGCGGCGGTTTCCGAAGTGGTCGATGTCGTCCACGTCGAGGCGCAGCTCGACCTTCTTGCCGTCGCGGACACCCGGGAGGGTGGACTGCTCGGCGTGCAGGGCGACCAGGTACTTGATCGTGCCGATGATGTCGTCGATCGACAGCACCGAATCGCGCAGGCCGGCGTCGAGGCCGAGCTTGCGGTTGATCTTGTAGCGGCCGACCTTGGCGAGGTCGTAGCGCTTCGGGTTGAAGTAGAAGTTGTCGAGCAGCGCACGCGCGGCCTCGGCGGCGACCTGCTCGCCCGGGCGCAGCTTGCGGTAGATGTCCTTGAGCGCCTCTTCCTTCGTGACGATGGCGTCCTTCTCGAGGGTGCCGGCGATCGACTCGTAGCCGGGGAACGCGGCGAGGATCTCTTCGCTCGTCAGGCCGAGGGCCTTGAGGAACACGGTGACGGACTGCTTGCGCTTGCGGTCGATGCGCACGCCGACCTGGTCGCGCTTGTCGATCTCGAACTCGAGCCAGGCACCACGCGACGGGATGATGCGCGCCGAGTAGATGTCCTTGTCGGAGGTCTTGTCGTTCTGGCGCTCGAAGTACACGCCGGGGGAACGGACCAGCTGCGACACCACGACGCGCTCGGTGCCGTTGATGATGAAGGTGCCCTTCTCGGTCATGAGCGGGAAGTCGCCCATGAACACGGTCTGGGTCTTGATCTCGCCCGTCATGTGGTTCATGAACTCGGCGTTCACGTAGAGCGGCGCGGCGAACGTCTTGCCGCGCTCCTTGCACTCCTCGATGGAGTACTTGGGCTCTTCGAGCTCGGGAGCCGTGAAGCTCAGCTGCATGGTCTCGCCGAGGTCCTCGATCGGAGAGATCTCTTCGAAGATCTCATCGAGGCCCGTGGTCTCGGGCACCGAGTCGTTGCCGGCGGCCTTGGCCTCCGTGACTCGCGCCTTCCACGCGTCGTTTCCGACCAGCCAGTCGAAGCTCTCGGTCTGCAGTGCGAGCAGATCGGGAACCGTCAGCGTGTCGGTGATCTTGGCGAATGACAGTCGCGATGCGGTGCGGCCTGTCTTGGGGGACTTCTTACTGGATGCGGAGCGCGCAGCAGCCAAGGAAATACAACCTCCGTGAGACCCCGGGTCTCAATTCGTGTCGGTAGTGAGAAGGCGCCAAGAAGCCGACCGCAATATGAAGGCAAGAGTGAGTGGGCGCAAGGATCAACTATAGGTCGAAACGGCGCGCCGTGTCTACTTATTCCTTGACATTGATTTCCGACAGGGCTATAAGCCCTTGTGGGAGTGCCCCCAGGGTGCTAGCCCGCGGCGTCCCGGTGGTCGCCTGGAAGGCGACTATGAGGCAGAGCGCCGCTTGTGTGACCACGCGGCGAGCGCCTCCCAGATGAGCCGGTGGGCGTTGTTCACGGTGATGTCGGCGTGGTCGTAGGGAGGCGCGACCTCCATCACGTCGAGGGCCACCACATCCAGCTCGAGCACCAGCTGGCGCACGATCCGCAGCAGGTCGATGGGGGCGAAGCCGCCCGGCTCGGGCGTTCCGGTGGCCGGCGCGAAGCCGGGATCGAGCACGTCGATGTCGATGCTGATGTAGACCTTGTCGGCCTTGCTCCTGGCGGCGGCGATCACATCATGCGTGAACGCCTTCGTCCCGCGCTCCCAGAACTCCTGCATCATGAAATGGGTGAGGCCGTTGTCCCTCATCCACTTCTGATCCTCTTCCCCGGGCCAGTAGCCACGCAGGCCGACCTGGATGAAGCGGTCGCCCGGGATCGCCCCCGACTCGATGAGCCGCCGCATCGGCGTGCCGTGGCTGGCGAGGTTGCCGTGCAACTCGTCGGCCGTGTCGGCATGGGCGTCGAAGTGCACCATGACGACGTTGCCGAATCCGTGATGCTCAGCGACCGCGACGCCGGCCGGCCAGGTGATCGAGTGGTCGCCGCCGAGGATGACCGGGATGATGCCGCGGCTCGTCACCTCGCGGACGCGCTTCTCGATGGCGGCCCTCGAGAGCTCCCACATACCGTGGCTGACGATCGCGTCGCCGTAGTCGATCACCTCGAGGTGATCGAAGATCTCGACCTGCAGATCGAGGTGGTAGGTGCCGGGGTCGTAGGCGGCCGCGCGCAGCGCCCGCGGGCCGAACCGGGCGCCGGGCCGGTTGGTGGTGTTGTCGTCCCATGGGGCGCCGATGATCGCGACGTCGGGCTGCCACGCGTCCAGCTGCTCGGGCTCGGTCAGCAGGGGTCGCATCCCGAAGGTCGACGGGCCCATATAGGAAGGTGCGTCGAGCTGCTCGCGCATCGACGGCGGGACGTCTCGGATCGGCTGCGCCTTCTTGTCATCCGGTCCCTGCGCTGCGCTCATGTCAGCACCGTAACGCCGGACTACTCTCGACGGGTGGCCGACCTCCCGACGACCCGCCTCGAGAGCGGATTGCATGCTCAGATCCGGCCCGACCGTTTCGTGCTGGGCGCCTACGAGCTCGTGGTCGACGGTACGCCGCAGTCGCACGTCAACCTCGAGAACCCGGCCGAGCTGTTCTTCGAGTACGTGCAGCGCATGGGTCATGTGATCGATCAGCTCGGGATGCCGGGGAAGCCGATCACGGCCCTGCACCTGGGCGCCGGGGCTCTCACGCTTCCGCGCTACATCGAGGCGACTCGGCCGGGGTCGCGGCAGCAGGTGCTCGAGCTCGAGCCCGCGCTGGTCGACCTCGTGCGTGCCGAGCTGCCGCTGCCGCGCGGGGCCTCGATCCGGGTGCGGTACGGGGATGCTCGCGCGACCCTCGCGAAGCTCCCGGCCGGATTGCGCGGAAGCGCCGACCTGCTGATCGTCGACATCTTCGGTGGCGCACGCATCCCGGCGCACGTCACGAGCCTGGAGTTCTACCGGGAGTGCGCGGAGTTCCTCGCGCCTGGCGGCGTGATGCTCGTGAACATCGCCGACGGCTCGGGGGCGGCGTTCGCGCGCGGGCAGGGCGCGACGCTCTCGATGGTCTTCGACCCTTCGACTCGCCCTGCGGGCTACTCAGGACGGCGTGACGGGGCGGGCGGCGGGCGCGGGCCGCGGGTCGCGCTGCTCGCCGAGCCGCAGGTCCTGCGCGGCCGGCGCTTCGGCAACTTCGTCTTCGTCGCGTCGCGGGGCGAGCTGCCCCTCGAGTGGATGCCGCGGCTCATGGCCGGCGGACCGTATCCGGCCGCCGTCGTGCACGGTCGCGAGCTGCGCGACTGGATCGCCGGGGCTCCTGTCGTTCAGGACGCCACGGCTGTGCCTTCGCCCCCACCCGCGCGATCCGTCTTCCAGGTTCGCGGAGGCGACGGGTAGCGTCGAAGCATGCTCCGAGTCCTCCCTCTGGCCACTGCCGGCCTGGTCGCGGCCGCCCTGCTCGCCGGATGTGAGCCGCAGCCCTCGACCGTCCCCGGCACGCCTCCCCCGACGCCGACAGACGAGATCGATGGGGTGCAGCCGGCCGGTGTGCCGACCGACGTGGCGAACGGATTCGTGGCGCCGTGGTCGATGGTGCGCATCCCGCCGTCCGACGGCGACGGTCCCGGCGTGACCCTGGTGAGCCAGCGAGACGACTCGTCCGTCTTCCTCCTGATCGCGGATCCCGACTCGGGTGACGGGCGCATGACGATGCAGAACATCGGCACGGTGGCCGACGTGCTGCACGGCGGCGAGGGCGGGCTGTTGGGGCTGGCGTACCTCGACGACGGCGATACGGAATGGCTGTACGCGTACGAGACGACGGCCGACGACAACCGCATCATCCGCATCCCGTTCGGCGACGAGGCCGGGCTCACCGCCCCGCCCGAGATCGTGCTGAGCGGGCTGGCACGCGCAGGCAACCACGACGGCGGGCGCATCGCGTTCGGTCCCGACGGCATGCTGTACGCCACGGTGGGCGACGCGGCGAACCCGCCCAACGCGCAAGACCCGGCTTCGCTGAACGGCAAGATCCTGCGCATGACGCCCACCGGCAAGGTGCCTTCCGACAATCCCATCGACGGCTCGCTCGTGTACTCGATGGGGCATCGCAATCCTCAGGGCCTCGCGTGGGACTCCGACGGGCAGCTCTGGGCGTCCGAGTTCGGGCAAGACACCTGGGACGAGTTCAACCGCATCGAGCCCGGCGGCAACTACGGCTGGCCGGTCGTCGAGGGCATCAACCCCGACGCCTCTGCGGCCGGGGGCTTCATCGACCCGTGGGCGCAATGGCCGACCGATGACGCCAGCCCCAGCGGGCTCACGTACATCGACGGCACCTTCTTCATGGCGGGTCTCGGCGGCGAGCGCCTCTGGGCGATCTACGTCGACGAAGACGCTCACACCGCTTCGCCGGTCGAGTGGTTCACCGGAGAGTACGGCCGCATCCGGGATGTAGTCCCAGGCCCCGACGGCTCGCTCTGGATGCTGACCAACAACACCGACGGCCGCGGCGATCCCCGTGATGGCGACGACCGCATCCTGCAGGTGCGCCTGACCGCGCTGGTCGATGCTGATCAGAAGAACGGTTAGGGCCGCCGGCGGATGGCAGAACTCGACCGGGTGCGCCACTGGGCGCAGGCGCTGATCGCCCTGCACCTCGACCCCAGCTGGACGTTCGCCTTCGATCATGCGCGCACGCGCGCGGGCCTGTGCAACTACGCCGCCAAACGCATCTCGGTGTCGCGGCTGCTTGCCGCGCGGTACGACGACGACGAGATCCACCAGGTGCTGCTGCACGAAGTCGCTCATGCGCTCGCCGGTCCCGATGCGGGGCACGGCCCGGCGTGGAAGCGCATCTCGCGCGACCTGGGCTACGAGGGCAAGCGGCTGCACGGCGGCGCGATCGCCGACGAGCTCGCGCCCTGGATCGGACACTGCCCCGCCGGGCACGTGCACTACCGCTACAAGCGCCCGACGCGCGTGGTGTCGTGCGCCAAGTGCTCGCGGCGTTTCGACCTGCGGTTCCAGATCGACTGGGTCAAGCGGTCGGTCAGCGCGGCCTAGTCAGTGCGGCCTCGAGGCGCTCGAGCACTCCGTGCCAGTGCGTCAGCATCTCTTTGCGCTGCTCGCGGCCGGTCAGCTGCTCCTGATGGAACGCGATCGTCGTTCCGCCCTTCGCCGGCAAGACGGTGAGCTGCAGCACGGTGGGCCGGGTCGTGCCGGGCGGCGTCCACTCGAATCGCAGGCGCCGCTTCTCGGTGCGGCTGCGCATCTGAGGCAGGACGTCCGCGCCCAGCCACGAGCTGAGGCCACGCCCGATCAGGTACGACCAGACCGTGTCGAGATCGGCGGCGACCGTCCGGCGCGCACCCATCTCCCATCCTGAGTCTTTCGTGAGTCCCGTGGTGGGTCCTGTTGCGCGCGCCATGTAACCGACAATAATGGTTACCGACGCTTTCCACCAGGAGGACCGATGAGCACCACGCGATTCACCACGGGCGAGATGATGTACCCGTCCAATGGCGTGCCCTGGTTCTTCGACGCCGGATCGGACAGTCTCGAGTTCGCCTACAGCGGCGACATGCGACGCGGAGTGCCCCAATGGGAGCGACTTCAGGAGCCCCACGATCTCGGCACCTGGCTGGCGACGCGGCTGGACCGCGTCGACCCGCACGACGTCACCGACCGCGATCTCGCCGACGCCCTGCACCTTCGCGGCGCGCTCACCGGCCTCTACCTCGCCGCCGCGAACGGCGAACCGCTGTCACCCGACGACATCGATACGGTCAACCTGTTCGCGGCCACGCCCGACATCCCGCCGGCCCTCACCGGCGGCCAGCGTCAGGCCGGAGCCGGACGCATCCGCGTCGGGCAGGTGCTCTCGACCCTGGCCCGCGACGCCATCGACGTGTTCTCGGCCCTCGATGAAGGACGCGTGC
>JBDSKH010000275.1:0-5101 GCA_039917005.1 Pseudolysinimonas sp. | reverse complement strand
ATGATCGCGAGCAGGGCGAGCAGGCCGCCGAGCACCGACAGGAGGATCTTCTGAACCTTGGAGACGCCGGGCGGCGGTGCCGGCGGACCGGCCGGACCGGCCGGGTCGAGCGGGCCGCGACCAGACGCCGCCTCTGCCTGGCGCACGAAGGGGTTCTGGGTCGGGTCGAGACCCTCCGTGTACTCGCGGAACTGGTTCTCGCCGAAGAGCGAGTCGATCGCCGAAACCTGACCGGCCTCATCCGCAGATGCGGCGGCCGGCTGCTCGGCGCCGGGTGTCTCCGTGACGCGGGTCTGCGGCGGGAAGACCGAGGTCGGAACCGGCTGCGGGACACGCGCGGGAGGATCCGGCTCGAGATCCATGGCATCCATGATCTGAGTGGGCTCGGGCTCCCAGAAGGGCGGGGCGTCTGCCGAGTCGGGCGCGACATCGGGGAGGACGGTCGTTTCGAACGGCATCGCCGACGCCGGCGGCTGTGCGTCGGCCGGAACGCCGTCGATCGCGGGATCGAGCGGTGCCGGGTCGTGTGCGACGGGGCGATAGAACGGCCCTGGTGGTGCGACCGCGGTGGGGGTCTGGGGTTCGGGAGGGGTGGATGAGGCCGGAGGGAGCGGGGCGGAGGGAGCGGCCGCGGGCCCGGCTGGCGGGGGCCCGGCGGGCGCGGGCGGGGAGGCCGGGGAGGGGTTGGCAGGGGAGGCAGGCGTCGCGGCGGCCGGAGGAACCGGCGTCGCGGCGGCGCCGGGAGTGAGGCCCCAGGAGAATCCGCCGGCCGGGTCGGCGGGAGGAGTTGCCGTGGGCTGAGGAGGCTGCGGGGTCTGAGCGGGTTGTGCGGGTTGTGCGGGTCGTCCGGGTTGTGCGGGTTGTGCGGGTGCCGGTTGGACAGGCGGTGCCGGGATGTAGGGCTGGGCCGGCGGGTAGGGCTGGGCCGGCGGGCTCGGCGCAGCCGGCTGAGCCGGCGGCATGGTGGGCTGGGCCGGCTGCACGGGAGCGGCGGGCTGCTGGGCGGGGGCCTGCGGCTGTGGCGCTGGAGTGACCGGAGCAGGCGAGAACGGCTGGGGTGCGGTGGGTTGCGGTGCGGGGGGTTGCGGTGCGGGGGTCTGCGGCGCCGGGCTCTGCGGCGCCGGGCTCTGGGGGAAGGCGGGTTGTGCGGGTGCCGGTGGGTAGGCGGGCTGCGCTGGCTGCGCCGGTTGCTGTAGCGGTTGCGCGGGCGGCGGCGTGGGCGGTGCCTGCGGCTGCAGGGGCGGTTGGGGCTGGAGGGGTGCTTGCGGGCGGAGGGGTGCCTGCGGCTGCTGCGGCTGCGGGCGCACGGGCTGTTGCGGCTGGACCGGGGCGGCCGACGGTTGGGCGGGGGCGCCAGGAGTTGGTTGCTGAGGTACCGGCGGCTGGGGTGCCGGCTGCTGGGGTGCTGGCTGCTGGGGTGCCGGCGGCTGGGGCGCCGGCGGCGTTGCGGGTGCCGGCGGCTCTGGTGCCGGCCGCTCCTGCTTCGGCAGCTCCCCGGTCGGGTCGAACTGCGACGCGAGCCAGTCGCTCGCCTCCTGCTCGTCGTCGGAATCGCGATCGGTCATTGCGGCTCGAGCCCCAGATCGGCGAGGTCGATCGCGGCGAAGTAGCGGTATCCCGCCTTCTCGATGACCTCGCGGGCGCCGGTCGCGCGGTCCACGACGACGGCGACGGCGACGATCTCCGCTCCGACCGCACGCAGCGCCTCGATCGCCTTGAGCGGCGACCCGCCCGTGGTCGACGTGTCCTCGAGCACGACGACGCGCTTGCCCGCGAGGTCGGGGCCTTCGACCTGCTTGCCGCGGCCGTGATCCTTCGGCTCCTTGCGCACGACGAACGCGTCGTACGTCAGCCCCCGCGCGACGCCCTGGTGCAGCACGGCGGCCGCGATCGGGTCCGCGCCCATGGTCAGGCCGCCGACGGCATCCACGCGCTGCTCTTCAGCGGCTTGCCCTTCAGCGCCTTGCCCATCGCCGCCGTGCCCGTCACCGCGCTCGATGCGGGCGATCAGGTCGACCATCACCTGGCCGATGAGTGGCGCGACCCGGTGATCCAGGCTGACCTTGCGGAGGTCGATGTAGTACGTCGCCTTCTTGCCGCTCGTCAGCGTGAAGTCCCCGTGGAAGACGGCTTCGCCCGAGATGAACTCGATGAGCTGCTGGCGCGCGTCCGTCACCCGTCTACATTACGGCAGGGCCCCTGTGTGACCGCCCGTGCGTCATCAGAGGCGGCAGGTACTTTTGAGCCATGCGTATCGCCACCTACAACGTGAACTCCGTCCGCAGCCGGGTGGCCCGCGTCCTCGACTGGATGGTGCGCGACGACATCGATGTCATCGCGCTGCAGGAGATCAAGTGCACCGAGGCGCAGTTCCCGTTCGACCAGTTCGAGGCGGCCGGGTACGAGGTCGTGTTGCACGGCCTCAATCAGTGGAACGGCGTCGCCATCGCGAGTCGCACGCCGATCCAGGATGTCCAGGTCGGCTTCGACGGCATGCCCGGTTTCGCGAAGGGGCTGGAGGGCCCCGACCAGCCGCTCGAGGCACGGGCGATCGGCGCGACCGTGGGCGGCATCCGGATCTGGAGTCTCTACGTCCCGAACGGCCGCGCGCTGGGCGACCCGCACTACGTCTACAAGCTCGACTGGCTCGCGGCACTCGCGGCGTCGACGAGCGAGTGGATGGCGGCACACCCCGACCAGCCGATCGCCCTGACCGGCGATTTCAACGTCGCCCCTCTCGACGTCGACAACGGCGACCCGACCGTCATCGTCGGGCTGACCACCCACGTGTCGGAGCCCGAGCGCGCCGCCTTCCAAGAGCTCGAGCGCATCGGCCTGACCGACGTGGTGCGGCCGCTCATCCCCGAGGGCTACACGTACTGGGACTACAAGCAGCTGCGCTTCCCGCGCAATGAGGGCCTGCGCATCGACTTCATCCTCGGATCGCACTCTTTCGCCGACCGCGTGGTCGCCGCGAAGATCCATCGCGAGGAACGCAAAGGCGACGGCCCGAGCGATCATGTGCCCGTCACCGTCGACCTGCAGGTCGACGAGCCCGAGGACGACGACCGGCCGATGATCTTCTGAGTGCGGCGCCGGGTTCGTCCGGGCCTGCGCGCTACCGTGGGCGCATGCCGGTCATCGAAGTCCCCGGAGCGCGGCTCGCCTACGACACGGCCGGCGACCCGGCGCATCCCGCGGTGGTGTTCATCCACGCGGGCGTCGCTACGCGAGCGATGTGGGACCCCCAGTTCGCCGATCTGAGCACCGACCACTTCGTCATCCGGTACGACACCCGTGGCTTCGGCGAATCGCCAGGCGAGGACGAGGAGTTCGCCGACCGTCACGATGTGTTCGCCGTGATGGATGCCGTGGGCATCGATCTCGCGACGCTCGTGGGCGCCTCCCGCGGCGGCCGCATCTCCCTCGACGCCCTCCTCGACATCCCGGCCCGCGTCGCGGGACTCGTGACGGTCGGATCGACGCCCAGCGGGCAGCACGACGGCGACGCCACCCCGCGCGAGCGCGAGATCATCGCGCAGATGGAGGCGGCGAGCGAGGCGGGCGATTACGAGGAACTGGTCCGCATCGAGGTGGCGTACTGGGATCTCGGGCCGACGCGCGACATCGGCGATGTCGACCCGGCGTTCCTCCAGCGCGCGATCGAGCTCAACGTGGGCGCCGCGCACTGGGACTTCGCGGGACTCGACCAGCCGCTCGAGCCGGCCGCCGTATCTCGTCTCGGCGAGGTCGGTGTCCCGGCGCTCGTAGTGGTGGGAGACCACGACGAGACCGACTCGCGCGCCGGATACGACCTGCTGCTCGCGGGGATCGCGGGGGCCGAGGGCTTCCGCTTCGCCGACTCCGCGCACCTGCCGAGCGTCGAGCACCCCGATAGGTTCACGGCGCGGCTGCGGGAGTTCCTGGGGAAGAACGGGCTGTAGGCGGCTGGGTCGGAAGCCGACCCTGCCGGTTCAACGCATCGCGCGGTAGCGGGCGCGGTCGGCCGGTTCGAGATGCTCGGTCGCATAGGAGAGCATCGTGCGCGGCATCGCGGCGGCGTGCGCATCGAGGAAGCCGGTCAGCTGCTCTCGCGAGACCCGCTTGCCGACCTCGCGCAGCATCCAGCCCACCGCTTTGTGCATGAGGTCCTGCCGGTCGCCGAGCAGCGCCTCGGCCAGGCGCAGCGTCGGGCCGGCGTCGCCGTTCTTGATGAAGTCGAAGGTGGCGAGCACGGCCACACGGCGCTCCCACAGGTCGGATGAGGCGGCGAGTTCGTCGAGCAGCGCGCCTGACGTCCGTCCGGTCCGCACCTGAGGGCCGACGATGTGCTCGGCGCTCGCGTCCACAAGGTCCCAGTTGTTCAGCCGACCGCGGCCGACCGCGGCGAGGTAGCGGTCGAAGACGTGGTCGGGGTCTTTCGGATAGCGCGCGACCAGCAGCAGCGCGCCGGCGAGCCGGTGCTCATGGACCGGGCTGTCGAGCAGCGCGTCGATCTCGTCGTAGTCGAGCCCCTGGGGCGGAAGGGCGCGGAATCGCTTGACGACAGCACGCGTGGCGGGCACGCGGACCCCGATGAACACGTCGCCTTCGCCGTACTCTCCGGGGCCGGTCTTGAAGAAGCGCTGGAGGAAGATCGCATCATCCGCATCGGCCGCCTCGGCGAGCGCAGCACGCACGTCGGCTGCGCTCGCGGGGGCCTCCGCGGGGCTTTCCATCGCTCCGACCATCCGATAACTGTAGAACCGTGCACGAATCGTGCATCCACGCAACTTTCGAGCGTTGGTCGCAAAGCATCCCGTCGGCCGCCTCCGTAGGCTCATAGTCGAAAGGAGGCGCCATGACAACGCTCGCGCACACCAAGCCCGCAGGCCGCACTGCAACATCCATCATCGGAGAACCGGAGGTCGTCGAGGACGCCTCGACCGCCGAGACGAGCGCCGCCTGGCTCGACCTCAAGTCGGCCGTCATCGCGCTTCAGCCGCTGCAGACGCAGAACGGCAGCATCCCCAAGAAGTCCGATCACGCCGCCGCGACCAAGCTCGTGACCCGGATCACGACGGCGATCGCCGCGCTCGCGCCCGCGTTCCCGCACGACGCC
>JBDSKH010000274.1:0-3771 GCA_039917005.1 Pseudolysinimonas sp. | reverse complement strand
GAAGCCTGGGCGGCTGACCGGGCAGCCGCCACGGCAGCGGGAGAGGTCACGTCACGCGCGGCTCGGCCTGCGACGAAGCGTCGGCGGATCTGTCCAGCGGCATCAAGCTCGCCGCGCCCGAAAGATCGCGTTCGGGCGATCGCATCTCGCGGGCGATCATCTTCGGGACACTCCGCCTCGAAGAGGCCCAAGACTCGATCGGCGCAGTCCGCGGTCCAGATCGCAACGATGCGACGATCGGCCTCGCTCAGAGCCTGTGCAGAAACCACACGGGCACCATCTCACGTGACGATCCGTTTCACCCTGAAGCGCGGGGCCGGTATCGGAGAGCTACCGCCCCCGAGCGGAACTCATGGCGGTCCACGGGTTCGAGCTGGATGCGCTCGCGCAGGCCGGCGAGCAATGTCGGCCCGCGTCCGGCAAGGACAGGGTGCACAACGAACTCGTACTCGTCGATCAGTCCCAGGTCCGCCAACGCCCGGGGGAGCGTCACGCCGCCCACCCACAGGCCCTCGCCTGGCTCCTTCTTGAGTCGAAGAACCTCCTGCTCCAAGTCGCCTCGCACCAGCTCGGCATTCCAATCGGCCTCACTCAGCGTGCTCGACACGACGTACTTCTTCGCCCGGTCGATGGTCTCGGCGAACGGGATCTCCCACTCGTCCATCCAGTCGGGCCACGTGCCCGTTTCCGGCCTCCGCCAGGCCGACTCCATCATCCCGTAGGTGATCCGGCCGAATAACAGGGCACCGGCTTGCTCCATCTCAGCGGTCCAGTAACGCATCGACTCCTCGTCCGGGGGGAGCCCTTCCTCGTGATGGCAGCAGCCGTCGAGCGTGACGTTGATCGAGTATCGGAGTGGTCGCATCTTGCTTCAAACTGACATAATGGAGCTTATCGGAGATGATCCGGATCGCCGGGATCGATTCGCTCCGTCGGTGTCTCCTCTGGCGGGCCGTCCAACGACCAGTCCTGGCCCGGCGGATACGGCGCGGGTTGCGCGGGCGGCAGCACCTGCGTCGGCGTGTCGACCGGATATTGCGCGGGCGGTCCCGCCGCCTGCTGCAAAGGGAACAGATCCTCGACTTGGACGAATTCCTCTGTCGGGGCTGTCGGAGTGGATCCGGCGGGCCCCCCGCCCGCCAGCACCGCCCGACGGCCACCGATCCGCACCGTGAGCACGATGACCGCGGCCGCCAGCGCGAGCGGGAGGACGCAGGTGAGGATCAGCAGCCAGAGCGGATACGGGACGGGGTCCCCGAGTCC
This sequence comes from Pseudolysinimonas sp., assembly GCA_039917005.1. GTDB lineage: Bacteria > Actinomycetota > Actinomycetes > Actinomycetales > Microbacteriaceae > JBDSKH01. The sequence goes on along the minus strand of JBDSKH010000274.1, from coordinate 2,508 downwards.
TCCGTCCGGAGTGTGGAACGTCACGTCGGATGGCTGGGCGACCTCCAGTCCTGCGGCCAGCGCCTCGATGGGAGTGAATGTCGCAGCGACCTGGTAATTCCGGCCCTTGTCGAGTTTTTCGGTGATGGCGTACCGGAGCGCATCGTCGGCTCCGGCATCCTGCGCCACTTCTGTCTCGAGAACGGTCGTGCCGCCCGAGGTGATCGTGAACGCCCAGGTTCCCGCCGGAACAGCTTCCGTGGTGTCGACGAACTGACCGCTGAGTCGCGCCTCGATCACGGGCTCGCCCGCGGCCACGCTCGCGGCATCGACATCGATCTTCGCGTCGATCGAGTACGCCGAGATGCTCAGAACCAGCGGAGTCGCCGTCTGGCTCCCCTCGATGAAACTGCCCGTGACCGGCACGAGCTGCGCAGTCATCTGGTACTCCCCCGGTGCCAGGGTCGTCGTGGTCGCCTGGGAGACGAACACGCTGCCGTCCGGCTGGATCGGCAGGTGGCTCGCGAACGGGGCGGCCTGACCGGAGAGGTAGATGTCGACGCTCGCCTGCTCCGCGGGGATCGGAACCGTGCTCTGCGCCGCGAACCGGACGCTCATCTGCACGTTCCAGTTGCCACCGAACGCCGTCTGGACCGGCGAGGCGGTGACGAACGAGATCTGAGAGGGTTCCGCGGATGCCGGGGTGGCCGTGAGCAACAACTGCAGTCCCACGAGGGCCAGGACCGCAACAGCGGCTCCCAGCGTGCGCGTGCGGCCGGTCACGCGGCGACCTCCGGGCCACGAGGCAAGACCGCTCTGCGGAGCCGCACGATCTGGACGATCATCAGCGCGAGCAGCCCCGCGGTGAGTACGCCTGCGAGGATCGGGATCCAGCCGGGAAGGGTCAGGCCCGCGTCCTCGCTGGCGGGCGGAGCAGGCGGCGCCGGGGCGGCCGTCGACGTCGTACCCGGCTGGGGCGCCGGGGCGAACGTGGCCGGTGCCGGCTGCGTGATGACGAAGTTCTGGGCGGAAGCGCCGCTCGGCGTGAAGGTCGCCGTCGCCGTGTAGCTGCCCGGCGGGACATCAGACCAATAGGACGACACGCCGAGCACATCGTCGCCCGCCTCCCGATTCTGCGAGAGCTCGTGCACGACCTGTCCGTCGGCATCGCTGACGCTGAGTTTCCAGGCGCCTGCCGGAGTTAGGCCGGCGGTGGGGTCAGTCGAGCTGAAGTAGTTGTCGACGAACTCTCCGGTGAAGCGCGCAGACACGATGGCATTCGCGGGATTCGAGGGGTCGGGGCCGATCCGCAGATCCACGCCCAGCGGCGCCGGCTCGATCGTCAGGCTTGCCGGCGGGGTAGTGATCCGGCGGACTCCGCCGCCCGACTGGTCGCCCAGGGTCACGGTCGTTGTGTAGGTGCCAGGCGGCAGCGGCCGGGCTCCCGGCTGCGGCGAGACGTAGGCGGCGACGGTCTGCTCGTCGACTTTGTACGAGCTGAACTCCACGGCGTATCCGGATGGTGCGGGGGTTATGGCCGCTTCCACCGCCTGCCAGAAGTCGGGTCCAGGTGCCGGCTGGGCCGTGGCCTGGAAGTACCAGTACTGCCCGTACTGCACCGTCTGGCTGGCCGTATCGAAGGTGATCGTCGGATCGTCGGCCTGCGACGCATGAGCGGCCCCTGCCGCGCCCCCGCCCATCAGGACGGCCGTCAGGCCCACGGCCAGCCGCAAGCGCACTCTCCGTGACATCCAGGAACCCCTTCGATTGTCGAGACTCTATCGATTCGTCAGCGGGCGAGGAATCGGCGTACGGCTTCCGAGGTCACATCGTGATCGATCACGTCCGGCTCCCCCGATGTCGTGATCGTGCCGACGATGTCGCCGCCGACGCGGATCGGCATCGAGCCGCCGTGCGCCTTTAACAGCTCATGATCGACGTCAGCGCGATCCTCGAACGGCGTTCCGGCCTCCTCATGTCGCCTCCTGACGAGCAGCGACGGCTCGGCGAATCGTGCGACGACGCGGGCCTTGCCCTCGAGCCATTCGTCGTTGCCCGGCCCCGTGTTCGCGAGCTTCGCCTGGAACACTATGTCGTCGTGCAGCACGATCTTCACGCAGAGGCTCAGACCGCGTTCGCGGATGAGCGCGACCGTCAGCAGCCCCAGATCGACCGCATCGTCATTCGTGAACCGGGCGACATCTAGGGCAGGCTGTGCCTTCAGGTCGGCGACAGTAAACACGGGAAGATCGCTCATGACTCCCTCTCCTCTGCGGCCAGCCGGCCGCGCAGCAGGTCCGCCAGTCCGGCGGGCTCGATCTCGTAACGGCTGAGGTGCTCGTCGTCGAGCTGATCCGCGGTGAACCAGCGCCATTCGACCACATCGGCGACCTCCTCGGCCGTCCAGCCCGCGCGATCCGGATCGAAATGATCCACGCGAACCGCGTACCACGCCCAATGCCCGCGCTCGTAGGGGTGCCAGCGCTGGTCGGGATCGAAGTCCTCTTCCCGGAATGCCGGTCCGAGGTC
>JBDSKH010000273.1:0-6790 GCA_039917005.1 Pseudolysinimonas sp. | reverse complement strand
CCGCCTGGTGACGCTGAATCAGACCCTCGGCGGCGGCGTCGGCGATGATGCGGGTGAGCAGGCCCACCGAGCGGATCGCGTCGTCGTTACCGGGGATCGGGTACTGGAGCTCGTCGGGGTCGGCGTTCGTGTCGAGGATGCCGATGATCGGGATGCCGAGCTTGGTCGCCTCGTTGACGGCCAGGTGCTCGCGCTTGGCGTCGACGATCCAGATCGCGCTAGGGGTCTTCGTCAGGTTGCGGATACCACCGAGGGTCTTCTGCAGCTTGACCAGCTCGCGACGCTGGATCAGCAGCTCCTTCTTGGTAAAGCCCTTGGTGGTGTCGTCGAAGTCGACCTCTTCGAGTTCCTTCATGCGCGCGAGGCGCTTCGACACGGTCTGGAAGTTGGTCAGCAGACCACCCAGCCAGCGCTGGTTGACGTAGGGCTGGCCGACGCGCGTCGCCTGCTCGGCCACGGCCTCCTGGGCCTGCTTCTTGGTGCCGACGAACAGGATCGAGCCACCGTGGGCGACCGTCTCCTTGACGAAGTCGTAGGCCTTGTCGATGTACCCGAGCGACTGCTGCAGGTCGATGATGTGGATGCCGGAGCGCTCGGTCAGGATGAAGCGCTTGACCTTCGGGTTCCAGCGCCGGGTCTGGTGTCCGAAGTGCACGCCGCTGTCGAGCAGCTGGCGAATGGTGACGACGGCCATGGCCGTTCTCCTTCTCTCGGCAGGCGCGCGCGTTGGCTCGCCTGCTGGGTTTTCTCAGTTGTGTGTCGCGGGCCGGATGGCTGCGATCCCTGGTGCCCTGGCCCGCATCCCACTACTCACCACAGGGCGGTGAATTGACTGAAGGGTGCGGTGCCGATGTGATTCGCCAGGCGAATACGGGGCACGCGAAGTCACCCGCCGGAGCGGGTGCGTCGATCAGTGTACCACCGGGGGGTCGTCCTCCACCGCGTGCCCCGGGCGGCCGAACTGCACCGGTGTTGCCGTCGGTGGACCGGCGGGTGGAGGCGGCAGACAGTCTCGACGCATGTCGCATCCGTTTCCTGCCGTGCTCCGCCTCGCCGGCGCAGCGGTCGCCGTGCTGCTTGCGCTGACGGTGGCCGCTGCTGATCCGCCCCCCGTGACGGGCGGGCGATGGTCCTGGCCTGTCGCCGCGCCGCATCCGATCGCGCGGCCTTACCTGGCCCCGGCGACGGAGTACGGCGCCGGGCATCGCGGCATCGATATCCGGGCGCCGGCAGGATCGGTGATCCGCGCGCCGGCAGACGGCGTCGTCCACTTCGCCGGCTTCGTGGTGGACCGCCCGGTGCTGTCGATCTCGCACGCGGGCGGCGTGCTGTCGAGCTTCGAGCCGGTCGAGGCGACCGTGGCGACCGGAGACCGGGTGCGCCGCGGCCAGATCATCGGGGTGCTGCTCGCCGGGCACTGCACTGCGGCGTGCCTGCACCTCGGAGCGCGGATCGGCGGGAGGTACGTCAACCCGCTGCTGTTCCTCGGCGATGTGCCGAGGGCGGTGCTGCTGCCGGTGCGGTACGGCGCGCGCGGGAGTTCGGCGCCTGGCTAGGCGCGCGGGTGAGCAGTCGCGTAGCTCTGCTTCAGCCGCTCGGCCGACACGTGCGTGTAGATCTGGGTCGTCGACAGGCTGGCGTGACCCAGCAGTTCCTGCACGGCGCGGAGATCGGCCCCGCCGTCGAGCAGATGCGTCGCCGCGGTGTGACGCAGCGCGTGCGGGCCGGAGGGTCCGGTTCCGGGCAACTCGCGGAGGAGGCTCGCCACCAGCTCGTACACGGTGCGAGTGGTGATGGCACCGCCGCGGGCGCCGAGGAACATCATCCCGGTGTCGACGTTGGTGGAGAGCAGCAGCGGGCGAGCGAGAGTGACGTACGCGTTCAGGGCGCGCGCGGCCGGTACTCCGTATGGCACCACGCGTTCCTTGTTGCCCTTGCCGAGCACTCGCACCGTCAGCCGCGAACGATCGAGATCGCCGGCCCGGAGCCCCGCGAGCTCGCTCACGCGCAGCGCGCTGGCGTAGAGCAGCTCGACGATCGCGAGATCCCGGATGGCGACCGGGTCGCCCGTGTCCGCGAGCGCTCCGAGCCCGGTGAAGATGCCCTCCATCTGCGAGCGGGTCAGCACGCGCGGCAGATGCTGATCCGGACGCGGCGCCTTGAGGCGTACTGCAGGGTCCGCGACCAGAGCCCCCGTCGCGACCAGCCACTTCGTGAACCCGCGCGCCGCAGCGGCGTGACGGCCGAGGGTCGACGCCGCGAGGCCGGCTCCCGATCCCCTCCAGAGCCAATCGCGCAGCAACTCGAGATCTATGGAGAGGACGTCCTCGGCGCCCGTGAGTTCTGCGAACCGTGCCAGGTCGACCAGGTCGCTCTGATAGGCACGAAGCGTGTGCTCGCTGAAGCCGCGATCGCTCGCCAGATGGCGGGCGTAGCCCGCGATGGCGGCATCCCACTGCATGGCACCATGGTGCGCCACCCGGGCTCGATCGCCGTGTCGGCACGCTGCGCCGGGCCGACCCTGCCCGAGAAGACGGGCTACTCGATCAGTGCGCTGCTCTCCGCCTCGGCGACGTTGAAGGTCGACCTCTTGTTGGAGAACGCTTCGCGCCGCTCGTCCGCGCTCATCTCGGCGAGTCGATCGAGCACCACGCCCGCGAATCCCGCGACCTGCGGCGCCTCGATCAGCGGGATCGTCGAGTGCACGACCGAGCCCTCGTACACATGCACCAGGTTGATCGACTGGCCACCGTCGATCCCGACCAGGCTGCCGGCGGGGGCGCTGTTGTCGATGACGTAGCAGGTGGCGGCGGCGACCGAGACAGGGATGCCGGCAAACGTGCCCGAGGTCGAATAGTGCAGGTGCCCCGCGAGGATCGCGCGCACGTCCGTGCCCCGGATGACGTCGGCGAGCCGGTGCTGCTCCTCCAGCTCGAGGATGGCCATCAGCTCGATCGGCGACGGGATCGGCGGGTGATGCAGGGCGAGCAAGGTCCCGTCAGCGGCCGGCTTCGCGAGCACGTCGCGCAGCCAGTCGAGCTGCGAGTCCAGGATCCGGCCGTGGTGATATCCCGGCACCGTCGAATCGAGGGCGATGACACGGAGTCCACCGAACTCGTAGACGCGATCCTGCGGAGCATCGTTCTCAGCACCGAACAGAGCGGCAGAGTAGGGCGCTCGCTCGTCGTGATTGCCCATGACCCAGATGATCTCGGCACCCATGCGCGCGGCTGCGGGCTCGACGATCTCTTTGAGACGCTCGTAGGCATCCGGCTCTGCCAGGTCGGCGAGGTCGCCTGTGAAGACAATCGCCTCGGGCGATGCACCGGAACGCTCCAGCTGCTCAAGGGCCTGCACCAAGGTGCGGTCGGTATCGACCTTTCCGTAGAGCGGGCGCTTGCCACCGAGAAAATGCGTGTCGCTGATGTGCGCGATGACGTGCGTCGGAGGCGCGTACTGACCGAGTTGGATCACACGCGAACTCTACGCGCGCCTCCCGACCCGGCTCAGGCAACGCGACGGAAGGCCGCCGCGAGCAGGCGCAGGCCGTCGTCGATCTGATCCAACTGGATCGCGCCGAACCCGAGCGCGAGACCCTCGCGGGGCAGGTCCGCACAGAACGCGTCGAGGGTCTCCACTGCGACACCGGAGACCGCGGCAGCGTCACGCACTCGTCGTGCGGTGCCGGGGGTCGCATCCCGGATCAGTGCGCACAGGTGCAGGCCCGCGCTCGACGGAAGGACGTCGAGGACGTGAGCGAAATCGCGGACCAGGACCGCGCTGATCGCCGAGTGGCGCGCGCGGTAGGCTCGGCGCGCGCGGCGGATATGCGCCGCGTACTCTCCCGATTCCATCAGTCGCGCCAGGGCCCCCTGGGTGATGAGGTCGCCGTGCCAGTCGGCGAGGCGGCGTGCGTTGCGGAGCGCCTGGACGAGCCGGCTCGGCGCGATCAGATAACCCATGCGCAGGCCCGGAAGCAGCGCCTTCGAGAAGGTGCCGATGTAGGCGACGACGCCGGCGGTATCCAGGACATGGAGGGGCTCGAGCGGACGGTCGTAGAACCGGTACTCGCTGTCGTAGTCGTCCTCGACGATGATCGCGTCGTGGCGGGCGGCCCACTCGAGCAACGCGAGGCGGCGAGCGCGGGACATGACGACGCCGGTCGGGAACTGATGGGACGGCGTTACATAGACCAGGCGGGTGTGCGGCGGAATCCCAGCGGGATCGATCCCCTCGTCATCGACGGCGACGCCGACGACCCGTGCACCGTGGGCTTCGAGCGCTTGGCGAAACGGCGGATAGCCGGGCTCTTCGACGGCGACTGTGTCGCCGGGGCGGAGGAGCACGCGCGCGAGGAGGTCGATCGCCTGCTGCGCTCCCGCGGTGACCACGATGTCGTCGGGCTCGGCGGCGACCGATCGTGCGACTCCCAGGTGATGGGCGATGCCCTCGCGGAGTGCCAGCGGGCCGGCCGGGTCGCCGTAGTGGGCGCTGAGCGTGGCGACCGAGTCGAGTTCGCGGCTCACATGCCGGCGCCACGCCGCGAGCGGGAAGAGGGTCGCATCGGGCATGCCGAGGTGGAAGTCGTACGCGGTCGGCGTCACGGCCGGCGGGGTGGGGGCATCGAACGGGCCGGGCCGCTCTCGATCTCTGTGGACAGCGCGAGGCCTCCTGGATGCCGGAACGGCCTGTGCGACGAACGTGCCCGCGCCGACGCGCGCATCGGTATACCCCTCGGCGCCGAGTCGCTCGTAGACGAGCGTGACGGTCGAACGGGACACCTGCAGCTGCGCGGCGAGGTCACGGCTGGGCGGCAGGGCCTCGCCGGGATGCAGGCGCCCGTCGTGGATGGCGGCGGTGAGTTGCCGGTAGATGCGGTCGGCCAGCCCGCCTGGCCCGTCGAGGTTCAGCAGCAGGTCCATGCGGGCAGCCTACATTGGTCTGTTTGTATTGGCTCGCGAATGGACTATTCGTGCGACCAATGCCGATCGTATCGTGGGGTCATGACCGAACGAATCCAGATCTCAGCTCACAGCCCGGCCGGATACCGCAGGGTGAACGCCCTCGACTCTTACGTGGTCGAGAGCCTCGATGCCGAGCTCGTGAACTTCATCTACCTGCGCGCCTCGCTGATCAACGGTTGCACCTACTGCGTCGACGCGCACTCGGTCGATCTGGAGGCGGGCGGCACCGACCTTCGGCGGATCTTCTCTGTGGGAACGTGGCGCCACTCGGAGTTCTATTCGGAGCGGGAGCGCGCGGCGTTCGCCCTGACGGAGGCCGTCACAGTCCTGGGTGAGGGCGGCGTCGATGACGCGGTCTGGGATGCTGCTGCCGCTGTCTTCGAGGAGAAGGAGCTGACCGACATCGTGCTCGCGATCGCGATGATCAACATGTGGAACCGCATCGCGATCACCACGCACATGGCGGTGCCCCCGCTCGCGGAGCCGGTCGCTTCCGAGGCGGCGGCCTCCTAGTCCCGCTTCCGCCGCATCCATCCGCTCGGGCGCTCGAGCACGAAGCCTTCGAGTTCGAGCAGCCCGAGTTCGGCGCGTACCCGATCGAGCGCCAACCCGGAGAGCTGCGCCACTCTTTCGGCCCGGCGCGGGGTGCGGTCACTGATCGCATCCGTCACCCGCAGGCGTGAGCCGGTCAGGTCGCTGCGCGGTGGTGCCGTTGCGGCGGACGCGATCGTCTCCGGGGGCGACGTTTGGGTTGCCGTCGGCACCAGTTCCGCCATCTCATCGGCCGTCGTGACGCAGGTCGCGGCGAACTCCCGGAGGAGCCGGTGGCATCCCGCGCTCGCCGCACTCGTGACGGGACCCGGCACCGCCCCTACCGGCCTTCCGAGAGTGCCGGCATGGCTCGCCGTGTTGAGCGATCCAGAACGCCATCCCGCCTCGACGACGACCGTCGCGCCGCTCAACGCGGCGATGAGCCGGTTGCGCAGCAGGAACCGCCATTTGGTCGGCGTCGTGCCCGGCGGCACCTCGGCCACCACGACGCCTCGATCGGCGATGCGGCCGATCAACTGCTCGTGCCCGCTGGGGTAGAAGCGATCCAGCCCTCCCGCCAGCACGGCCACCGTGATGCCCTGGCTCGCGAGGGCGGCGCGATGTGCCGCGCCGTCGATGCCGTAGGCGGCACCGGACACGATCGCGAATCCTCGATCGACGAGCCCGCTGGCGGCCTCGATCGTCACGTGCTCTCCGTATCCGGTCGCCGCTCGGGCGCCGACGAGGGCGATCGATCTCTCCAGCCCGCGGAGCCGGGTCGCGTCGCCGCGCACCCACAACGCGAAAGGCGCGTGCATCTCGAGCTCGTCCAGCTGCCGCGGCCAGTCGTCATCGCGGGGGACGAGCAACCGCATCCCGAATCGCCCCGCCTGCCGCAGCGCGAGCATCGTCGCCGCGGTTCCAGCCCTGGGCTTCCAGCGCTTGAGCGCGTCGGTCCACTGGTCGACGGTGAGCTCGGCGGACGACAGGTCCGTCATCTCCGCAGCGAGGCTCTCGGCCTCGACGCCCGTCGCCAGGCGCTCGAGCGCTGCGACCGGGCCGATGGCATCCATCAGCACCCCGGCGTCCCGATCACCGGGCTCGGCGATCGTCGTCCATGCGGCGCGGGCGAACCGTTCCGCGATGCCGGCGCGATCCAGCTCCTCCCCTGCGATCGCCCGGATCAGCGGTGCGAATTGGGCTTCGGCCACTCCCGCCACGCTCATGCGCCGGCCGCCTGACGAAGCAGGAGTGCGCGGCCGACCTGGTCCTCGCCGGGGCGATCGACACCGTCG
>JBDSKH010000272.1:0-5799 GCA_039917005.1 Pseudolysinimonas sp. | reverse complement strand
ACGAAAGTGCGCACCGGACGGACGCGCGGAGCCTGGCCGGTGGCCGGAGTTTCTGCGGAAGGAAGTGCGGGACGAGAAGACGGCACGAGACGGCTTTCGAGAGTTATAGTGGAGTCGCACTCCGAATGGAGGCAGCCTCCACTTTAGCGGAGGCAGCCTCCGATTAGCAAGTGGGTCGAAAGCCCGAGTACGAAGGATCCTGCCGATGACCACCGACGTCGCCGCCGAAGCCGGGATTCCCCGGCCGCTGCGCGCCGACGCGCGACGCAACTACGACGCACTCGTCAGCGCGGCCCGCGAGGCGTTCGTCGAGCACGGCACGAGCGCATCGCTCGAAGACATCGCTCGTCGTGCCGGCGTCGGCATCGGCACCCTGTACCGGCATTTCCCGGCACGAGACGCGCTGGTCGAGGCCGTCTACGTCGAAGAAGTCGCCCGCATGGTGCGTGATGCTGATGAGATCGTCCAGCACGAGCCGTGGGAGGCGCTGGATCTCTGGATGCGTCGACTCGTGCTCTACATCTCGGCAAAGCGCGTGCTGATCGAGGCGCTGAACCGCGAATCGCCGGTGCTGGCCACCTGTCGCACGATCCTGTACGACGCCGGGCGCCCGATCCTCGACCGCGCGCAGCACGCCGGTCTCGCGCGGCTCGACGTGTCCATCGAAGACACGATGCGCCTCATTCATGGGCTGGGGTTCGTCGCGTTCCCGACGGACGAGGACCGCGACCGGGTCGTCGGCCTGGCGATCGACGGGTTGCGCGCCGCGCGATAGACGCGCACATTAGGCGGGTGCAGACCTTCTTCATCTACGTAGCGACAGTCTTCGAGGTGGTCGGGGTCGGCGTCATCGCGCTGGGCTTCCTCGTCGCGGTCGTCCTCGCGATCCGGTCGCTGGCGACCTCCCGTGACGGCCGTGCTGCGTTCACGACGCTGCGGGACTCGTTCGGGCTCGTCATCCTCCTCGGACTCGAGGTGCTGATCGCCGCGGACCTGGTGCGCACGGTGACCACCACCCCGACCCTCACCGACGCGATCGTGCTGGCGATCATCGTGCTGATCCGCACGGTGCTGAGCTTCTCGCTGCAGATCGAGATCGAGGGCGTCGCGCCCTGGAGGCGGGCGCTGCTCACCAGCCCGCAGCTGATCGCGCGGGCGGCGCGGTCCTCGCGCCGGGGCGCCGCCGCCGACCAGGCAGAATGAGAACATGACCGACACCCGCCTCGCTGTCATCGTGCTCGCCGCCGGGCCCGGCACGCGCATGAAGTCGGTCCGCCCGAAGGTGCTGCACCCGATCGCCGGCGTGCCCCTCATCGGGCACGTGCTCGCCACGGCGCGGGAACTGTCGGCTGCGCATGTCATCACCGTGGTGCGCCACGAGCGCGACTCGGTCTCCGCCGCCATCCTGGAGCTGATGCCGGAGGCGGTCGTCGTCGATCAGGACGACGTTCCGGGCACCGGACGCGCCGTCGAGGTCGGCATCGCCGCGCTGCCCGACGGGTTCGACGGAGACGTGGTGGTCGTGAGCGGTGACGTCCCGCTGCTCGACGCGGCCACCCTGGCCGGTCTGCTCGCGTCGCACCGGCAGAGCGCCGCCGCGGCGACCCTGCTCAGCGCCATCGTCGACGACGCCACCGGATACGGGCGCATCGTCCGCGACGTCGATGGATCGCTCGAGCGCGTCGTCGAGCAGAAGGACGCGGTCGACGACGAGCTCGCGATCACCGAGATCAACTCGGGCACCTACGTCTTCGGGGTCGCCGCCCTCCGCACGCAACTGCCGCTCGTCGGAACGGGCAACGCGCAGGGGGAGAAGTACCTCACCGACGTCGTGGCCATGCTCCGCTCGGCGGGTCAGTCCGTGGCCGCCGTCCCGGTGCCCGATCCCTGGATCGTCGAGGGCATCAACGATCGCGTCCAGCTCGCGCGTGCCGCTGGGCGCCTGAACGCGATGATCGTCCGCGGGTGGCAGCTGGCCGGCGTCACGGTGCTGGATCCGGCGACGACCTGGATCGATCTGCGCGCGACGCTCGCCGAAGACGTCGAACTGCTCCCGGGGACGCACATCTCGGGTGCGACCACCATCGCCCGCGGCGCACGCATCGGACCGCAGACGACACTGCACGACTGCGAGGTCGGCGAGAATGCGATCATCAGCCGTAGTGACGCGACGCTCGCCGTGATCGGGGCGGGCGCATCGGTCGGGCCGTTCGCCTACCTGCGCCCCGGCACCGAGCTCGGCGCCGACGGCAAGATCGGCACCTTCGTCGAGACCAAGAACGCCAAGATCGGCACCGGAAGCAAGGTGCCGCACCTGAGCTACATCGGCGACACCACCGTCGGCGAGGAGTCCAACATCGGCGCGGGCACGATCACCGCCAACTACGACGGGGTCGAGAAGCACGCGACCGTGGTCGGCTCGCACGTGCGGAGCGGCTCGCACAACGTCTTCGTCGCGCCGCTCACGATCGGCGACGGCGCCTACTCGGGAGCCGGAACGGTCATCCGCAAGGACGTCCCGGCGGGAGCCCTCGCGCTCAACGTCGCCCCCCAGCGCAACATGGACGGGTGGGTCGCCGCCAACCGCCCGGGGACGAAGGCCGCGCGGGCCGCGAAGGGCGAGACTCCCGTCGAAGGCGCCGAGGGTACGGACTGACCTCAGCCGCTAGGCTGGAGTCCCAGAGCCCACGAGGCGGAAGGCGGAGCGTGTCGGCCATCAAGATCACCGGCCAGAAGAGGCTCGTACTCGTCTCGGGGCGGGCTCACATGCAGCTCGCCGAAGACATCGCGACCGAACTCGACACGCAGCTCGTCCACACGGACGCCCGCACCTTCGCGAACGGCGAGATCTACGCCCGGTTCGATGAGAGCATCCGCGGCTGCGACATGTTCGTCATCCAATCTCACACCGCCCCGATCAACGAGTGGCTCATGGAGCAGCTCATCATGATCGACGCGGCGAAGCGCGCCAGCGCCAAGCGCATCACGGTGGTCGCGCCGTTCTATCCCTACGCGCGGCAAGACAAGAAGGGTCGCGGCCGCGAGCCCATCTCCGCCCGCCTGATCGCCGATCTGTTCAAGGCCGCCGGCGCCGACCGCATCATGAGCGTCGACCTGCACGCCGCGCAGATCCAGGGCTTCTTCGACGGCCCCGTCGATCACCTCTTCGCCATGCCCGTGCTGCTCGAGCACTTCAAGGCGAAGCTGGATGCGTCCATGCTCACCGTGGTCAGCCCCGACATGGGCCGGGTGCGCGTCGCCGACATCTGGAGCGACAAGCTCGGCGCACCGCTGGCGATCATCCACAAGCGACGCGATCCGCTCGTTCCGAACCAGGTGAGCGTGCACGAGATCGTCGGCGAGGTCGAGGGTCGCGTCTGCCTACTCGTCGACGACATGATCGACACCGGGCGCACGATCGTCAAGGCGGCCGAGGCGCTGAAGGCGCAAGGGGCCACGGCCGTCGTCGTCGCGGCGACCCATGCGGTGTTCTCGCCGCCGGCGACCGAGATCCTGCAGAGCGAGTTCATCGACTCGGTCGTCGTCACCGACACCCTGCCGATCGCGGAGGAGAAGCGCTGGGACCGGTTGACGGTTCTGCCGATCGCACCGCTCATCGCGCGGGCGATCCACGAGGTGTTCGACGACGGCTCTGTGACGTCGATGTTCGACGGCGCTGCCTGACCCGGTGATCGAGTAGTCGCGTCAGCGACGTATCGAGATCAGCCCCAGGTGCCCGCGGGAGCCTTCACCACATCCACCGGCGTGTAGTGCCAGTGACCGCCGTAGGCGTAGTGCCCGCTCGCCCAGTTGGAGTTCCAGATCGCCGACTCGATCTCCTCCATCGGGGCCGACCGCTCGAAGGCCGCCACGAATCCCTGATAGCCGGGCAGCGTGCGCATCGCCTCGGCGGCGTTCTCGGCGGCGACGACGAGGTTCGGATAGGTGCCGGTTCCGCCGCCGCCACCCGATCCCCAGCCGTTGTTGAGCGGGTTGTTGCGGTTCCACCAGTCGTCGGCGCCGTTCTCCTGACGCATCCAGCGGGTGAAGACGGTGACGTTGTCGTCGGTGACCGGCAGCTTGGCGAAGATCAGCACGAGCTTGGCCCAGTCGTAATTGGTGCCGCTCGCCGCGAGCGTCGCAACTCCCGGCGTCGCGGAGTAGTCGCCGAGATCGATGTTCTCGGCGGCGACATTCCCGCCGACGGTCAGCGTCTGGGCGTGCGTGTCGAGGTACTGCTGCAGCTCCTGGGCGTCGGTCGGGGGAGCCGGCGGGGCGACCGAGAGGATCATCATGAACGCGAAAGCGACGATCGCGGCGCCGACCGCGTGGAGCCGGGGTGACTTCACCGTGGGGCGGGGTCGCTGAAGCACGGCGCGGAGCGCTGAGAGCAGAGAGGGCGAAGTCACGACAGCGCAGCACGGTAGCAGCGCAATCTGGGTCGGTCCTGTGGGCTAGGCGGGAACCGCGGGCTCTTCATCGTGCTGCGGGCTCAGCCCCGGGATGAGCCCGAGCGATCGCAACAGGATCTCGGTGCCCCCGAAGCGGATCGCGTAGCAGTACCATCCCGGCCCTTCGGCGCCCGCCAGCTCGAATCGCGCGTTGGAGCCGATCGCCTCTGGGTCCTCGGTCGACACGACGAAGCGGCATGCGGCATCCGCCGTCGAGAGCTGCGTGCTCACCGTGACGAGCACTCCCGGAAGCACCAGCCCGACCAGCCCGAGCACCACCATGACGCGCAGCACCCGCCGTCGTGCCGCCGTGCGTGACGGGCGTGACTCGTCCGGTTCGTACTCGGCGAGCTCCCGCGGATCGTCCTCGGTCATGTCCGTTCCAGTGTCGCACGCGACCCGCTCCGCGTAACGTGACGGCATGGCGGACGCCGAGACGGAACTCCGGATGCGGATGGCCGACGCGCTCGGCCTCGACACCGGAGTGCCCGTCAAGATCTCGGGCTCGGCCACCCTCGACTCCGCGTATCCGGTCTCGGACCTCGCCACCGCATCCATCGCGACCGCCGCGCTCGCCGCTGCGGAGCTGTGCTCCACGCTCGGGTTCGGACAGCAGGAGATCGCTGTCGATCGCGGGCTCTGCGACACCTGGTTCGGCTACGCGCTCACGCCGATCGGCTGGACCGTCCCGTCGCCGTGGGATGTCATCGCGGGCGACTACGCGACGCTCGACGAGCGGGGCGGCGCCGGCTGGATCCGGCTGCACACCAACGCTCCCCGGCATCGCGCCGCGGCCCTGCGCGTGCTGGGGGTGGAGGCCGACCGCCAGCACGTCGCGGCGGCCGTCGCCCGTTGGACGGCAGAAGAGCTCGAGGCTGCGATCGTCGCCGAGGGAGGGTGCGCCGCGATGCTGCGGACCCCCGAGGAGTGGTCCTCGCACCCGCAAGGCTCGGCCGTCGCGAGCGAGCGGCTGGCTGCCTTCGAGGAGACGGACCCGGATGCCGGGGGCGGCCGCTGGACCCCGACGCGGGAGCGGCCGCTCGCCGGCCTTCGCGTGCTCGACCTCACGCGCGTGCTCGCCGGACCGGTGGCGACGCGACTGCTCGCCGGCCTCGGTGCCGACGTTCTGCGCATCGATCCGCCGGACTGGGACGAACCCGGCGTGATCCCGGAAGTGACACTGGGCAAGCGGTGCGCCCGTCTCGACCTCAAGGCCACGGCGGATCGCGCCGTTTTCGAAGGTCTATTGGCCGGCGCCGACGTGCTGGTGCATGGCTACCGGGCCGGGGCCCTGGACGATCTCGGCTATGATGCGGAGGTTCGGCGCCGGATCGCCCCGGGCCTCGTC
>JBDSKH010000271.1:0-8992 GCA_039917005.1 Pseudolysinimonas sp. | reverse complement strand
CGCTATGACGGGCTGACCCGCTCGGTTCTAGTAACGCTCCGGTGTCGATTGCGCTCCGGCGCGTGTTCTTCCGAGGACTCCCCGGTGATGACCGGATCGATGTCGTTGCCTCGATTCTAGCGGGGAGACACGCGGTCTGCGGGCATGCGGCGACCGCTCTCGTAGACCGGCTGGTCTGTCCCCGTCACATCGCCGTCACGGTCTCGTCACGGGTGCCGCCGGATCATGCAGCAACTGGGGGAATCAGATGAGTGCAGGATCAGGATCAGGTACGCAAAGAGATGGACGGGCGGGAGCGTCGCGATGGGGCCATCGCGGCGCACTGTTCTCCGGGGCGATACTGGGCGCGGGGTTGCTTGTCATCGGCCCGCTCGGGGCGATGTCCGCGCAAGCGGCGGTCCCCGTGCTGCTCGGCACCGCCGGAACCTACGCGGTGCTCGGGGCGACTCCGGATCTCACGAACACCGGCCCGTCGACGATCAACGGTGACGTCGGAATCAGTCCCGCGTCGTCCCTCGTCGGATTCGGCGGAGCGCCGCTGGCGACCGTGAACGGAGTTCAGCATGCCGGCGACGCCGTCGCCCTGCAGGCGCAGTCCGACCTCACGACCGCCTACCTCCAGGCCGCCAATATGCCGTCGGTCCCTGTCGCCACCCAGCTCGGCGGCACGTCCCCGGTGCCCGGTGCCTACACCGACGCCCCGCTCGGCGGCGGTCTCAACCTTACGGGCACGATCACCCTCGACGGTGGCGGCAGCTACGACTCGGTCTGGGTCTTCCAGTCGACGAGCGACCTGATCACGGCCGGAGTCGTCTCTCTCATCAACGGCGCGCAGGCGTGCAACGTGTACTGGCAGGTGACGAGCTCGGCGACGCTCGGGCCCGGGACCTCCTTCGCGGGCACCATCCTCGCGCTCACGTCGATCACGGTCGACAACGCGATCACCGTCGAGGGCCGTCTCCTCGCCCGCAACGGCACGGTCACGCTCATCAACGACACGATCAACCGCCCCGACACCTGCCTGACCGGCCCGGTCGCGGGTGGCGGCGGGCCCGTCGGCGGCGGCGGAATCCTGCCCGGAGGAGGCGGACCGGGTGCAGGTGCGCCGGGAGCCGGCGCACTAGGTCTCCTCGCCCTCAGCGGCAGCGAGTCATGGACCACCGGCCTGTGGGCCGCGATGCTCATCGCCCTGGGAGTGACCGCCGTGGCGATCGGACGGCGTCTGACACCGCGCGGCGCGCACCGCATCCAATGACCCCACCCGCGGGACCGGCACCCCCCGATTGGGGGAGTCGGCCCCGTGGGATGCGGACGTAGGCTTCGGACCACGTTGGGGACGTGGGGACGTGGTCACAATGGAGCTTGGGGATACGGCATCGGAGGCTGAGTTCGCGAGCGCCGAATTCATCGACATCCGGGTCCTGGGTGGCTTCTCGATCTCCGTCGACGGACGCCTCGTAACCGGTGTTCCGGTCGGCTCGCAACGACTGCTCGTCTTCCTCGCCCTGCACGACCGGGCGGTGTCTCGTACGGCCGTTGCAGCAGCGATGTGGCCGGACACCAGCGCCCAGCACGCGGGAGAGAGCCTCCGGTCCGCGCTGGCGCGACTCGACGGATTCGCGAAGGAAGCCATCGTGGCCGAGTCCGCGGCGCTCAGCCTGACCGATATCGTCAACGTCGACTACATCGAGGCTCAGGCGCTCGCGCGCCGGCTGCTCGACTCCGACAGCCCCATCTTCGACGGCGACCTCGCCTCCGCGGCGATCTTGGCCCTCTCGCTGGAGTTGCTGCCGGACTGGTTCGACGAATGGATCATGGTCGAGAGCGAGGATTGGCGGCATTTGCGGGCGTCCGCCCTCGAGGCGCTCGCCCTCCGCCTCTTGAAGGCCGGCCGGTTCGCCGAGGCGGAGGGTGCCGCACGAGCCGCAATGCGCGTAGATCGCCTTCGTGAGACTCCTCACTCGACGCTCATCCGCATCCACCTGGCCGACGGCAATCAATCAGAAGCGCTTCGTGTGTTCGAGTCGTACCGCGGCGCCCTGCGCGATGCGCTGGATCTCGAGCCCACCGCGAAGCTCTCAGCGCTCGTGTCGAGCATCTCGCGCTGATCGGGAATGAATCCGGCCGCCGATAGGCTTTGTTACTCGTGACCCTCACAGACAGTGGCAAAGTGCCAACCACTCCGTCTCCCTCGGTCCGGACCACTCGCAACGTGCTCTGGGCATCGCTCGTCGGAACCTCACTCGAGTCCTACGACTTCTACGTCTTCAGCTACCTGTCGGCATTCTTCCTCGCACCCCTGTTCTTCGAGCCGCTGGGGGTGTTCGGCGGATTCCTGGCCGCGTTCCTGACCAATGCGCTCGGATTCGTGGCACGCCCGCTCGGCGCGATCGTGTTCGGCCAGCTCGGTGACCGGATCGGGCGCCGGAAGACGCTGATCGTCACGATCAGCGTGATGGGCATCGCGACCGGCTTGATCGGTGTCCTGCCCGACTATGCGACGGCCGGATACCTCGGCGCGGTGCTGCTCGTCACCCTGCGACTCATCCAGGGACTCTCGCTCGCGGGCGAGTGGGGAGGAGCGGTCCTTCTCGCGTCCGAGCACGGCGGCCCCAAGCGCCACGGCTTCTACGCCGCGATCCCGCAGCTCGGCTCCCCGATCGGCTCGATCCTGACCGCCGCGCTGTACCTGGCGCTCCCGGTGCTGCTCTCGACCGACGACCTGCTCGCCTGGGGCTGGCGGATCCCGTTCCTGGTCGCGTTCCCGCTTCTCGCGGTGTCGCTGTGGCTGCGATTCTCTGCAACGGAGACGCCCGTCTTCGAGCAGGTGCTCGCCCAGGAGCGCCGTGAACGCATCCCGCTGCTCACCGCCTTCCGCCGGCGCCCCGTCGCTCTGCTGCTCGCGACCGGCGCTGCCCTGCTGGGCATCGGGTCGTACTCGCTGATGAACACCTACACCCTCGAATACGGGTTCGTGCAGCTCGGATACGACTACAACCAGCTGCTGCTGGCGACGACGATCGGCGCTCTGCTGCAACTCGTGACGATCCCGCTCTTCGGCCTATGGGCGAACCGCATCGGCTCGTGGCGCGTCGTCCTGATCGGTGCGATCGGCACGCTGCTCGTCGCGTTCCCGATCTACTTCCTTTTGCCGACGGCGAGTTTCGGCGTGCTCGTCGGCATGATGATCATCGGTGGAATCCTGCCGACGATGAGCTGGGCGGCACTCGGCGGACTGCTCTCCGAGCTGTTCGACGGTCGCTTCCGGTATGCGGCGATCTCGTTCGCCTACGCGGTCGCGGCGATCATCTCGGGCTTCGTCCCGGCGATCACCCTCGGCTTCGGCGAGGCGACCGGGTACCCGTGGTGGCACCCGGCCATCGTGCTCGCGGTCATGTCGGTCATCACGGCAGTCTCGGCGTTCTTCGCGCGCAAGCGCGTCGAGCCGATCGACGCGATCTAGCCCTTCGCCGTGCGGGCGGCGAGAGCCGTCAGCAGCCCGGCGGCCGTCGCGGCGTCGTCCACCGTGACGACGACCGCACGGCCGTCGCGGCGCTGCACCTCGAGCGCCTCGCCCCCGCGCGTGATGACGCCGAGCCGCCTGCCGAGACCCCATCGGATCCCGAATCCACCGAACTCGCCGAGCGGTACCACCTGCGTCGACGCGGCGCTCGCCACGTCATCCAGGGCCACGCGGTATTGCGGCCAGCCCAGGGTCGGGCGCACCGTGAGCCCGTCCCCGTCGACGCGCACGCGCCAGCTCGCGGTGCCGAGCACCGACAACGCCACCACCACCGGCACGATCGCGAGCGGCCACGCGCCGCGGAGGGCGATGACGAAGACGACGACCGCGGTCACGACGGCGACGACCGCCCCGAGCAGGATCACGACCCAGGTCGCGAAGCGCGCGTGGCCGACCCAGACGACCAGCTCACCGGGGGCAACCGACAGGGGCGGGGCGGCCGGATCGGGGATCGATGCCCCGGAGACGGCACGCGGCATGAAGAACCAGCCGGCCACGGCGAGCAGCAGCCCGATCCCGACGGCTGTACCGAACACGGGGAGGATCGCCGGGGACGGCGAGCCGACGGACAGCCCGCGCTGAATGCCGACCGATGCCGTGACGATGATGCTCAGCAGGGTCGCAACGAACAGCGACGACGCGGCGAGCAGTTTCTGCACGGCCGTCGGGCCCTGCGGTCCCACCGTCCGGGCGAGCACCGCGCCGAACAATGCGACGAGCAGGACACCGAGGACGCCGAGCAGCAATGGCATCGTCCACGATGGCCCGAAGCTGTCCGGCTTGCCATCGAACCCCCAGTGGGTCGCGACCGTCGCGGGCAGCTCCGGCAGCCACGCGAGCTGCAGCGCCACTCCCACGACGACGAACGCGAAGGGGACGATCATCGCGACGAGCGCGATGCGGATCGGGAAGCGGGTCATGCGGAGTATTCCTCTCGGAGAAGTGCGGTGAGCGTGCCGACGCCGACGCCGAGGCGCCGGGCCTCGGCGACGAGGTCGTGGATGTCGGCGAGCAGTTCGGGAGAGAGGCCCGCGTTGTCGGTGACAACGGCTCCCCTCCCGCGGCGCAGGTCGACGAGGCCCTCGTCGCGAAGATCCTGATAGGCGCGGAGCACCGTATGGATGTTGACCTCGAGTGCCGCGGCGACCTCGCGTGCCGGCGGCAACCGATCGCCCGCCCTGAGCGAGCCTCTCGCGAGCTCCGACCGCACCGAGGCGGCGAGCTGATCGAAGATCGGGACCCCGGAGGCCGGGTCGACACGGAAGAGCATGCGCCCATCCTATTATTCTAATTGCACTAGCACAAGTCTGACCATTCGTTGCTTGAGGCACGGAACCCCGCGGGCCTAGGCTGTGAGCCGCCGAGGCACCCGTCAACCGGGCATCGCTCCTCGCACGTCGAGGAAGTGATCACCCTTCCGACGTCCGAGAAAGCAGCAGCCATGAGCGACGACACCCCCACCCAGCGATTCCCGAGCGCCGAGAGTGGCGAGACCCCGACCCAGCAGTTGCAGACAGCAGAAGCCGAGGTCGTGCAGGAAGAAAAGAAGTCCCGTGCGCTGCTGATCGGGCTCATCATCGCGGGAGCTCTCCTGCTCGCCGCGATCATCGCGATCATCCTGGTCCTGTTGCCGCGTGGCGACGGCGATCCCGTCGCGGTCACGACAGGGTCGCCCACTCCGGGCGAGACACCCACCGCGACGCCGACACCGACGCCGACGCCGAGCGAGACCGAGGCGCCCGAGCAACCTCAGCAGCCGGCCGGCCCGGCGGTCGACGCATTCTCCGTGTCCAACCAGTCCGTGCTCTGCAACACGCAGACGCCCACCCCTAGTCACCAGTACATCGCGTTCTCGTGGAACACCTCCGGCGCCAGCCAGATCTTCTTCGGCGTCGACACCAACGACGCGTCGACCAACGCGCTCTTCGCCAACCTGGCCCCGAACGGCACCAGCCAGAACGACTTCCCCGCCGGCTACAACGACTTCGAGTACGGCTGCCCGGCGGCGAGCCACAAGTACACGCTCACGGTCGTCGATGGCAATGGCCACAAGGACAGCTCCAGCGTCACCGTGACCAACAACGGCGACACCCAGTGACTTTTTGCCTGAGTCGTCAACCCGCTCCCCGGCCTCGCTCGTCGCGACAGTGACGCAGCACACAGACTCCCTCCGAAAGGCAGACCAATGACAACCACACCGATTCCCACCGGCCCCACCCCCACCGGCGCAGCCGGCCCCAGCAAGCTCCTCATCGCCCTCATCGCCGTCGGCGGCGTTCTCCTGCTCGCCGTCGTCGCGATCGCCTTCCTGCTCATCGGGCAGAACTCGAACAACGGCAACCAGGAGACGGTCGGCGACACCACCACGACCCCGCCCACGGCCAGCCCATCGGTCGCCCCGACCGAGGCGGCCTCGGAGGGCGACGGTGACGAAGGCAGCGACGGGGATGACGGCGGGCAGGCTGTCGACAACTCGGTCCGCTTCACGAACTTCAACTACAACGCTCAGGTCTCCTGCGACCCGACGGGCAACGATGAGAAGCCCAGTCCGTCGATCTCGTGGGCCAGCGCCAACGCGGTCCACGTCTACTGGACGCCCAACAGCAACGACGCCAACGCCGAGAACGGCTACGAGGTCGGGGCGAGCGGCAACCAGGACGACATGTCGCAGTCGAAGGGTCCGGGCGAGCGCTACGAGTTCCCGTGCAACCACCGTGAGACGTTCGACACCACCATCACTCTGGTGGGCGCGAACGGCTCGACCGTCAGCAAGCACGTCACCTTCACCGACATCAACTGGAACTCGGGCGGAAGCGACGACGACGAGTAAAAGCGCCGACCTGTAACCGGGTCACCGCGGTCCCCCGAAATGGGGACAAAGGCGGGGATGAGAGACCTCTCATCCCCGCCTTTTCGGTGGTTCCGTGCGGTCATCATTGAGCCATGCGAACGACACCCTTTGTCTTGATCACCGCAGCAGCCATTGGTGCTGTCGTGCTGGTCGCGTCATCGGCGTTCGCGGTGACGCTGGTTCCGGGGAACTCCGCAGGAGAGGTGCAGGACATCCCCGCGATCGCCGCCGCCGGGCAATCGGCCGCTGACGGAGCTGCTCGGCATTTCGATGCCGACAGCACCGCGGTGGTGGTGACGCCGGTCGCACCCATCACCGTCGACGGCGGTCCGGATGCAGGGTCGACGTCCCTGGCAAAGACCCACCCGGATTCGGCACCCGGCTCCGCGCCGGTCGAGACGCCGGCCACGGGCACTGGCACCTCCACCTCCGCCGACGACAAGAAGGACAAGTCCGAGAAGGACGCCGAAGAGAAGGCCGAGAAGGACAAGAAGGCCGCGAAAGAAGCCAAGGACCAGGCCGACGAAGACGCCAAGGACCTGGCCGAGGAAGACAAGAAGGACAAGTAGTCCCTTCTCGAAGATGAGAGAGTTCTCATCCCGATGAAGGTCCGGATTCATCCGGGTGTAGCAGACTGAGAGATAAATCGGGTAGCTCCCTGGGGGCCGTCAACGCAGACACGCAATGACGGACGGGAGTTCAAGGGGCGCGGCGGGGGCCGCGCCCCTTTCCGTTTGCCCCGTCGCCACACGGCGCAGGTCGTCTCAGACCAGCCGGTAACCCATGCCGCGGACCGTCTCGATCCGATCGGCACCGAGCTTCGCGCGGAGATAGCGCACGTACACGTCGACGACGTTGGATCCGGGATCGAAGTCGTATCCCCACACCCGGCTGAGCAGCTGCTCGCGGCTGAGCAGCTGATCCGGATGCCGCAGAAGCT
The DNA here is from genome assembly GCA_039917005.1 of Pseudolysinimonas sp. GTDB lineage: Bacteria > Actinomycetota > Actinomycetes > Actinomycetales > Microbacteriaceae > JBDSKH01. The sequence goes on along the minus strand of JBDSKH010000271.1, from coordinate 1,678 downwards.
CCTCGGCGAGCGAGAACTCGCGCGCGGAGAGATCGATGGCCCGTCCATCGACGGTGACCCGGCGCGTGAGCAGGTCGAGGACGATCCCATCATGCTCGACGATCATGCTCGCGGCGGGCTGTGACGGGCGGCGCATGCGCAGCTGGACTCTCGCCAGGAGCTCGTCGAACTTGAAGGGCTTGGGAACGTAGTCGTCGGCTCCGCCGGTCAGGCCCGCGACGGTGTCCTGCGCCGACGTCCGGGCCGTGAGCATGATCACCGGGAGCTCGGTGTCCGAGGCCCGCAGGCGCCGGAGCACCTCGAAGCCGTCCATATGGGGCAGGCCGACGTCGAGCAGCATGAGGTCGTGCTTGCCCGACAACGCGCGCGCCAGTGCATCGCGGCCGTCGGCGGCCATCGCCGTCTGGAATCCGGCGGCGCGCAGCCCCTTGTCGAGGAAGCTGGCGATGCGCGGCTCGTCTTCGGCGACCAGGATCGTGCTCACGCCATCACCTGCTGACGGACGGGCTTGTCGGCCGATTCCATCGGCAGGATGAAGCCGATGCGGGTCCCCGTCGGGGACGAGGCCATACCCACTCGTCCTCCGTGAGCGGCCACGATCGACCGCACGATCGACAACCCGAGCCCGGACCCGGCGATGTCTCCCGCGTGCGCCCGGACCGATCGCTCCTGAACGCGATCCTCCAGCCCGGCGGGTACGCCGGAGCCGGCATCCTGCACCCAGAACTCGACGCTTCGCTCGTGATCGACCGAGCCGATGAGGATCGGCGTGTCGGCCGGCGCGTATTTGATCGCGTTGTCGACCAGCTGAAGCCATGCCTGCGCGATCTTCTTGCGGTCGACGGATACGACCGACGTCGCCGAGGTCGCCAGTCGCAGATCGCGACCGCGCATCCCGCGGGCCTTCGCGAACACCTCGGAGGTCAGCTCCCCGGAATGCACGGACTCGCGTCGCAGCGGCACCATCCGGCTCTCGGCGAGCACTTCGATCTCGTCGATCAGTCCCGACATCCGATCGAGCTCGTCGATGGCGATCAGGCGCGTCGCCCGGATGTCGTCCGGGTCGGTCGGATCGAGGAGTTCGAGGTGGCCGCGCACGATCGTGATCGGAGTCTTGAGCTCGTGCCGCACGTCGTCGAGGAGGCGGCGCTGGCCGGTGAGCGCCAAGTCCAGGCGGTCCAGCATCCCGTTGATCGTCTCAGTCAGCTGGGAGAGGTCGTCGTGACCGGTGACGGGGATCCGGGTGGCGCGCGCACTCCCCGTGATCTCTTCCGCGGCGAACCTCAGACGACGCAACGGCGCGAGCAGCCTGCCCGCGACGAGCCAACCCACCAGGCCGATGATCACGAGCACGGCGGCCGCGACGAGCGCATATGTCGAGAACGCCGAGGTGAACTGGCTCAGCTCTGCACGCAGGTCGACGGCGATCACGAAGACCCCGCGACCGTCGTCGATGGCGATCGGTGCCGCGATGTACCGCAGCTCGAGCCCGTCGGTGGTGGCGGTGCCGAGGCGGACGGTGCCATCTGCCACCTCCGCGATGACCCGATCGACGAATCCAGGATCTGCCGGGATGTCGAACGAGACAGCCACGCTGGGGATGAAAGCCGCCCGGCCGTCCAGGATGCCCAGTGTGCTGGCGTGCTGGTCGGGCACGACGCGTGCGACCACCGATTCG
>JBDSKH010000270.1:0-8555 GCA_039917005.1 Pseudolysinimonas sp. | reverse complement strand
TCGCCAGGATGGCACCCGCCGCGAGGTACACGCTCATCAGCACGCGATTGACCGAGATGCCGGCCAGCCGAGCGGCCTCCTTGTCATCGCCGACCGCATAGACGTGGCGTCCCCAGGCGGTCCGCCCGAGCGAGAAGGCGACCACCAGGTACAGGGCGATCATGATCAGGACACCTACCGTGACCCGTACGTCGCCGATCGCGATCGGCAGACCCGTGGCGGTGAGGATCGCGGGCATCTCGGCTCCCCGGATCGTGGCGCCGTTCGAATAGAGCAGTGTGAGCGCGACGAAGACGTTGAGCGTGCCGAGGGTCACGATGAACGGAGGGAGTCGCAGCCTCGTCACGAGGAAGCCGTTCAGGGCTCCGGCAGCGAGTCCGACGATGAGCCCGATCACGAGCGCGAGGGGCCCTGGCACCCCGTTGACCGCAGCGGTCTGCGCGACGACCATCGACGAGAAGATCATGGCGGCGCCGACCGACAGGTCGATGCCGGCCGTCAGGATGATGAGCGTCTGCGCGAGGGCGAGAGTTCCGACGACCGCAACCTGCTGGGTGATCAGCGACAGGTTCGCAGGAAAGAGAAAGCGCGGATTGATGACGCCGAAGACGATGATCGCGATGACCAGCACGACAGCTGGGCTGATCGCAGGGTAGCGGTGCAGGATGTTGCGCAGCCGGCTCAGCGGAGTGCTGCGGTCGAGGAACTCCTCGGCCAGGTCTGGGGTGGGGATGTTGCCGGTCAGGGCGCTCACGGTGGGACTCCTGTTGCTCAGTGGAACGGGTGCCTTACCCGAGGGTGGCACCCGGCAACGCCGGGCACCACCCTCGAGGTGATCAGGGACTATCCCCAGCAGATGTCCGCTGCCGCAGCAGTGTCGATCGAGTCGAGTCCGTCGACCGGGGTGTCGGTGACGAGCGCGACGCCGGTGTTGAAGAAGTCGAGTCCATCGGTCACCGCGGGCGCGGCCCCGCCGGCAGCCAGCTGCGCGATCGCCTGGACGCCGAGCTCGGCCATCTTCACCGGATACTGCTGGCTGGTCGCGTCGATCGTGCCGTCCTTGACGAAGTCGACGCCCGCGCAACCGCCGTCGACCGAGACGATGAGAACGTCATCGGCCGTCTTTCCGGCGGCTTGCAGCGCCTGGAACGCGCCGTACGCGGTCGGTTCGTTCAGGGTGTACACGACGTTGATGTCAGGATTCTTGGCGAGCAGCGTCTCCATGGCAGCCAGCCCGCCATCCTCGGCACCGTTGGCAGCCTCGTTGCCGACGATCTCGTACTCGCCGCCGGCACCGCCGGAGTAGGTTCCGGTGGACGCCTCATCGCTGTTGGTGTTGCCGTCGGCGACGTCGATGCCGAGCCCCTCGAGGAAGCCCTGATCGCGGTTGTAGTCGACCGAGACGATCTTGTCGTCGAAGAGATCCAGCAGGGCGATCGTGGCCTTCTCGCCGTTCAACTGGGCGGCCGTCCATTCACCGATCAGCTGGCCGGCAAGACGGTTGTCGGTCGCGAAGGTGATGTCGACGGCATCCGCGGGGTCGGGCGGGGTGTCGAGGGCGATCACGTAGAGCCCGGCATCGCGGGCCTTCGAGATCGCGTCGAGAACTCCGGGGCCGTTCGGCGTGATCAGGATCCCCTGGTCGCCGCGCGCGATGGCATCCTCGATCGCCTTGATCTGGGTGTCCTCGTCGCCGTCCTCCTTGCCGGCAGCGAAGGTCAGGCTGACGCCGGAGTCGGCAGCTGCCGCCTCGGCGCCTTCCTTCATGGCGATGAAGAAGGGGTTGGTGTTGGTCTTGGTGATGAGGGCGACGCCGATGGTCTCGGTGTCGCCGTCGCCGCCGCCTGCGGGGGCGCAGCCGGCGAGTCCTGTCGCGGCTGCGGCGAGAACGACGCCTCCGACGATCAGGCGGTGGGCGGTGGTGCGGAATGAACTGCGATTCAGCATTGAATCTCCTCTGGAGTGGGACTCGGTCACCGCTCTTGACAACGGTGTCATTGCTAGGTCTAGCTGATCGATGTAGATATAGTCAAGTCGAACCTGCTCCAATTTTCGAGAATGTGACAACGATGTCTGAACCCACCGGCCCTGCAATGACGGGAGCGTCTCGAGCGACCATGCGCGACGTCGCTGCCCTCGCAGGCGTGGGGATCAAGACCGTTTCCCGCGTCATCAACGACGAACCGAACGTCACGGCGGCGACGATCGCGAAGGTCAGGGCGGCCGCGGAGCGCCTGGACTATCACCCGGATCTCAACGCCGGCAACCTCCGCCGTTCCGATCGGAAGACCCGGACTCTCGGCCTCGTCGTCGGTTCCGTCGCGAACCCGTTCTCGGGTGCCATCCATCGGGGCGTAGAAGACACGGCAGCAGCGCGTGGCGTCGCGGTGTTCGCATCGAGCCTCGACGACGACGTGACCCGCGAGGAGCGGATCGTGACAGAGATGCTGCGGCGTCGCGTCGACGCGCTCCTCCTGACGACGGTGCGCAAGAACCAGAGCTCGCTCGTCCCGGAACAGGCGCGCGGAACGGTGCTCGTCTTCGTCGACCGTGAACCGGCCGGGATCGAAGCCGACATCGTCGTCACGAACAATGCGGAGGCGGCCGGCGAAGCGACCGCTCACCTCATCGCGGGCGGCCATCGTAAGCTCGCCTATCTCGGCGACCGGCGGGAACTGTGGACCGCGCAGGAGCGCCGCCGCGGCTTCCTGGAGCAACTCGGCACCGTCGGCATCGCGACCCGTGACATCCCGATCATCGAGGAGCTGCATTCGGAAGACGCCGCCTACGACGCTACACTCGCGCTCCTGCGCGGCCGCGACCGTCCGACCGCGATCTTCGCGAGCCAGAACCTGGTCACGATCGGGGTTCTGCGCGCATTGCGTGAACTCGAACTGCAGCGCACCATCGCCCTCGTCGGTTTCGACGACATCCCGCTCGGCGACATGCTGGAACCCGGTGTGACGGTGGTTGCGCAAAACCCCTACGAGATGGGACGCCGTGCGGCCGAGCTGGCATTCGCGCGGCTCGACGGAGCGGCCCCGGCGCCCGCACGGCACGTCATCCCCAGCCGTCTGATCGTGCGCGGCTCGGGCGAGATCCCTCCGGCCGCCGGCTCATGACTCCACGACCGGGCTTCACCCCCGCACGCGTCCTCGTCGTCGGCGAGGCGCTCGTGGATGTCGTCCGGAGGGACGGCGAAGAGGTCGCGCATCCCGGTGGCAGCCCGCTCAATGTGGCCGTGGGCCTTCAACGGCTCGAAGTGCCGACCACGCTGCACTCGACGTTCGGCGCCGACCCGCACGGTGTCGCCATCGCCCAGCACCTCGAGGCCAGCGAAGTGTCCGTGACGCCGTCGACGGTGAGCGACCGCGAGACGTCGGTCGCCCTCGCCAGCCTCGGAGCAGACGGAGCGGCGACCTACGCGTTCTCGATCGACTGGGATCCTGCGCACTTGGAAGTCGCCGACGGGACGTTTGACGCGGTGCACACCGGATCGATCGGCGCCGTGCTGGAACCGGGCGCGACGATGGTCGAGCGGCTGCTCGAGCGGATGCGGCCCACCACGACCGTGAGTTACGACCCGAATGTCCGGCCCCAGCTCATGGGCTCACTGGAGGAGGCGCTGCCACGTGTCGAGCGCCTCATCGCCCTGGCGGACGTGGTGAAGGCGAGCGACGAGGACGTCTCCTGGCTGTACCCGGGTGCCGCGGTCGCCGACGTGCAGGCGCGTTGGCTGGCACTCGGCCCCGCCCTCGTCGTCGTCACCCATGGGGCCGGAGGTGCCGACGCCCTCGCCGCGAGCGGAGCGGTGCACGTGGCCGCCCCGTCGGCGGTAGTAGCGGACACGATCGGAGCGGGCGATTCGTTCATGGCCGGTCTCCTCAAAGCGCTCAGCGATCTGAAGATGCTCGGCGGCGATCGGCGTGAGGCTCTGCGGGGGATGCGACGGCGCGACATGGCGTTCGTCACCCGGTCCGCCATCCGGTGCGCGATGATCACGGTCTCCCGCCCGGGCGCCGATCCGCCGACCCAGGACGAAGTGGCGCAGACCTACCGCGACGGCGTGATCGTCTAGCCGCCCGCCGCATCAGGCCGCAGCCAGCCCCATCAGGAACTCACGGAGCCCGTCGACGCCGGTGAAGTGGTGCCCCGTCGCACCCAGGGCGACCGCGGCATCCACGTTCGGCTCCTTGTTGTCGATGAAGACGAAGGCGTCGAAGCCGATGCCGAGTTCACCGGCGACGTGCTCGTAGACGTCCGCGTGCGGCTTGAGCATGCCGAGCTCGGCGCTGACGAAGACCCTTTCGAAGTAACGGCCGTACGGGGCACGGCGCAGCGGATCGCCGAAGTCGAATCCGGCGTTGGACAGGATCGCCATCCGCGTACCACCGGCGTGCAGTTCATCGAGCAGCTCGACCGTGCCGGGCTCGACGCTGATCCAGCTGCGGAAGTCGCGCGCCCAGAGCTCGGCGACCTCGCCGGCCGTCCAGTCGAGGCCGAGGTCGGAGCCGACCCGCGCCCAGTATCCGGGGACCGTCACGGTGCCATGGTCGAGGTCGTCGCGATGCGCCCAGTAGGCGGCCCAGAACGTCTCGATGCCGCCGACCGCCGCATCTCCGCCGGCCGCCTCGACGAGCGCGCGCCGGTCGTCGTCGCTCTGCGACCGGGAGATCACCTCGCCGTAGTCGAAGACGATCACGCGGCCGGGGATGCTGATGCTCACCGGCCAAGCCTAGGGTGGACGACATGGGCTCACCGGCGGGGCAGGAGTTCGGAGCGGGCGACGCACGCGAGTGGATCGCCGTGCCCGGGCCCGACGATGACAAGTACTCTCGCGGGGTGGTCGGGTTCGTCACCGGCTCGGCCCGGTATCCGGGCGCCGCCGTGCTCGGCGTCGAGGCCGCAATGCGCACCGGCGTCGGCATGGTGCGCTACCTCGGCCCCGGCCGGCCCACCCGGCTGGTGCTCGGCCGGCGACCCGAGGCGGTGACGAGCGACGGCCGCGTGCAGGCCTGGGTACTGGGATCCGGTCAGGACGCGACTGAACGCGACGATGCCACCGCCGACCAGCTGCGCACGGCCCTCGCCCAGGACGTGCCCGTCGTCATCGACAGCGGCGTGCTCGACCTCGCCGGAGAAGCCGCCGGCCCCGCGGTGCTCACGCCACACGCGGGCGAGCTCGCGAAGCTTCTCGGCGTCGAGCGATCGGAGATCTCCGGCGATCCCGCGTCCTCGGCGCGACGTGCGGCAGACGAGCACGGCGCCACGGTACTGCTCAAGGGCCACACGTCGTACGTCGCGAGTCCCGGCGGTTCGCTGCTGCGCGTGACGGCGCCGACCACGTGGCTGGCGACGGCGGGGAGCGGGGATGCGCTCGCCGGCATCCTGGGCGCACTGATCGCCACGCACGCGACGACGATCGGCGGCGATGCCGACGCGCTCGCCCACCTGGCGGGGACGGCCTGCGTGCTGCACGGTGCCGCCGGACTCCGTGCAAGCGGGGTGAGTGCGGCCGGAGCGGCAGCGGGCAGTCGCGGCGGTCCGTTCACGGTGCTCGCCCTGTGCGCCGAGCTCCCCGCCGTCGTCGCCGAGCTCGCCGGCTAGGGCAACGAGGCGCCGATGCCCGCGCCCTCGTACCAGTGCCGCGCGGGCTGCTCGTCGAAGAATGTGAAGCGGCGGTGGTTCTTCTCCGCCCAGAGCGGCAGCGAGTCGGACGAGGCCGAGTTGTCGCTCAGCACGATCGCCGCGGCCGACAGGTTCTTGGTGATGGTCTCGAACTCCTGGGCCTCGTACTCGGCCGAGTGGTCGGAGTCGTGGATGAAGAAGTCGATGCCCGACAGCGTCTTCAACGTGGCGACACCGTCGCCGACGATCCGCTCGGTGACGGTCGCGTACTGGCCGCCGATGAGGAATCCCGATGCCGGGTTGATGTCGATGGTCGTCAGCCTGCCGCTGCCGTTGCGCAGGATGGCGGCCGCCAGAACGAGCGTGCCGAGACCCTTGTCTGTCCCGGTTTCGACCACGAAGGAGGGCTTGAGCGCGCGGACGAGCGCGTACCAGCCCACGCGCCGCCCGAAGCGCGCCTCGGTGTCGGCGAGCCAGCGTCGCGGGCTCTCGCGCGTGGCCGTGGTGACGTAGGCGGCGAGGGCGGTGTCGGTCTCGATCTCGGTGAGATAGCCGCGCGCCTCCTCCACGTCGATCCCGGCGAGGTTCGCGACGAACCAGGCCAGGTGCTCGCGATTCCGCGGCGTCAGGTCGTAGGTGTAGTTGGTGTTCTCACGCGAGGTGACCAGCCATCGGCCTCCGGCGCCGATCTGCCGGAAGGCGGCGCGGGCGGTGGCGGCCAGCCGGAAGGGGAACGCCGCGACCGGAGCGAGGGGGCTGTCGAGAAGACTCTGCGTCGCGCGGCTGTTCAGCAGGCTTGACCGGATTCCCATCCGCACAGTCTGTCAGTCCGACGTCAGACGGGCTAGGAACTCCCGGGTGCGGTCCTCGCGCGGGGACCCGAACAGCTGCGCCGGCGTGCCCTGCTCGACGATCCGCCCGCCGTCGAGGAACAGCACGCGGTGGGCGACGTCGCGCGCGAAGGCCATCTCGTGGGTCGCCATCAGGATCGTCGTGCCCTCGCGCCCGAGATCGCGCACCAGCTCGAGCACCTCGCCGACCAGTTCGGGGTCGAGGGCGCTGGTGATCTCGTCGAGCAGCAGGACCTCGGGGTCGGACGCGATCGCGCGCACGATGGCGGCGCGTTGCTGCTGCCCTCCCGAGAGGCGGTCGGGATGCGAGCGCGCGTGCTCCGCGAGTCCGATGCGATCCAGCAGGGCGAGCCCGTGCTCCTCGGCGGCCGGCCGCGACATCCCGTGCACGCGCCGGAGGGCGACGGTCACGTTGTCGAGCACGGAGAGATGCGGGAAGAGGTTGTAGTGCTGGAACACCACGCCGAAACGTGCCCGAACGGCGTCGACCCTGACGCGGGGGTCGCTGATGTCCTCGTCGCCCAGCATGATCTGTCCGTCGTCGATGCGCTCGAGCAGGTTGAGGCAGCGCAGCAGGGTCGATTTGCCCGACCCGGAGGGTCCGATGAGCGCGACGACCTCGTGCGCGGCGAGATCGAGCGAGATGCCGTCGAGCACGACCCGGTCGCCGAACGACTTGCGCAGGTCCCTGACGCTCAGAACCGCCGCCATCAGAGCACCTCGCCGATCTGCTCGCGACGGCGCATGCGCGCGCTCAGCCAGTCGGTGAGGCGGATCATCGGCAGGGCGAGCAGCACGAACAGCAGACCCGCGACGACATAGGGGGTGTAGGTGAAGGTGTGTGCGACCTCGATCTGGGCGGCCCGCACCGCGTCCACCGCGCCGAGCACCGAGATCAGCCCGACGTCCTTCTGCAGGGCCACGAAGTCGTTCATGAGCGCCGGAGTGACCTTGCGCAGGGCCTGCGGCAGCACCACCAGCCGCAGCGTCGTGGCGTAGCCGAGGCCGAGGGCACGTGCGGCGAGGCGCTGGGAGGGGTGCACGGCCTCGATGCCGGCGCGCCAGACCTCCGACACGTAGGCCGAGTAGGTGAGGATCAGCGCGATCGTGCCGAGGACCTCGGCGGGGATGCGCGAGTCGCTGAAGCGCAGCGCCGGGACGCCGTAGCCGATCAGGTACAGCACGATGATGAGCGGCATGCCCCGGAACAGGTCGGTGTACCCGGCCGCCAGGGCGCGCAACGGGAAGAACACCGGACCGCGCAGGGTGCGGATGGCCGCGATCGCCAGCGACAGCACGAGCACGCCGGACGCCGCGACGAGCAGCACGCGGATGTTGGTGAGGAAACCCTCGGCGACGCGCGGGAGCGACGCCAGGGCGACCTCGGGGTCGAAGAACGTCTGCTGCACGACGGGCCAGCCGGGAGTGCTGACCAGGGCGATCCACAGCACGACGGCGAACACCACGGTGCTGACGGCGCCGATCAGCACCGAACGGACCGTCTGCTGACGCCGGAAGGCCCGGCGCCCGAGCTCGAGCGAGCTGGGTTCCGGGCCTTCCGTGGTCATGCTGGGAACGCTACTGGATGCGAGACCTGCCTACTTCAGGACGGGTGCGTCGGCGGCGTCGGCCAGCCACTCGTCGGCGATCGCCTGCAGGGTGCCGTCGTCGCGGAGGGCGTCGACCGCCGCGGTGACGTCGGCGGTGAGCGGACTGTCCTTCGCCAGCACCAGGCCGAACTCGTCGCCGCTCTTGCCGTCGGGCTTCGGCAGCTGGCCGATGATGATGCCGCCGGTCAGCTCGACCCCGGTCAGGTAGAACGCGGTGGGGAGGTCGACGACAATGGCGTCCACCTGACCCGACTCGAGGGCGAGCTTCGCGTCGTCGTTGGTGTTGAACACCTGCGCTCCGGCGGTCGGCTGGATCTGCTGCTCGATGGCGTCGAAGCTGGTCGTGCCGACCTGGGCGCTGATGAGGTATCCCTGCAGGTCGGCGATCGAGGTGGCGCCGGCCGCTGCCGAGGCCTCGGTCGTGATGACGACCTGGGTCGTCTCGTAGTACGGCGAGCTGAAGTCG
>JBDSKH010000269.1:0-4022 GCA_039917005.1 Pseudolysinimonas sp. | reverse complement strand
GAGGTGGACGAGAGCGTCACGATCGTGGCGGAGGTGCGCAGCGTCAGCGAGCGGTCGATGCGCAACAAGCGCGGCTCGATCCTCGAGGTTTCGATCACCGACGGGCGCGGCTTCCTGACGCTGACGTTTTTCAATCAGAAGTGGCGTGCCGCCGACCTGCGCCCCGGGGTGCGCGGCATCTTCGCCGGCAAGGTGGGCGAGTACCGCGGCGTGCGGCAACTGGCGCATCCCGACTACGAGTTGTTCCTGCAGGCGGGCGCCGCCGATGCGGCCGGGGTTCTCGGGGGTGGCGGAGACGGCGTGATCCCGCCCGTCATCTCGGTGCCGACCGACATGGCGCGTGACTGGGCGGAGCAGCCGATCCCGATTTATCCGGCGACATCGACGCTGGCGAGCTGGCAGCTGGGCAAGGCGATGGAGCAGGTGCTAACTGTCCTGCCCGAAACGCTCGACGACCCGATCCCAGATGTCGTGCGTGCCACGCGCGGGCTGATGCCGTTTCGCGATGCGCTCCAGTTGATCCATCGTCCGGCGGCGGACGTCGACTGGCAGCGCGCGCAGGACTCGTTGCGATACCAGGAGGCGTTCGTGCTGCAGGCGGCGCTCTTGCGGCAGCGCGCGGCCCGACGCGCGGCGGCCGCGACGGTGCGTGTGCCGGGTCGCTCGTCGGCCGAGCTGGAGGAGTCGATGCCGTTCACGCTGACACACGATCAGCTGACGGTGGGCGCCGAGATCGAGCGCGATCTGGCGAGCGGGGTGCCGATGAACCGCCTGGTGCAGGGCGAGGTGGGTTCGGGCAAGACCCTGGTGGCGTTGCGGGCGATGCTCGCGGTGGCGGATTCGGGCGGGCAGTCGGCGTTCCTCGCGCCGACGGAGGTGCTCGCGGGGCAGCATCTGCGGTCGCTCGTGGCGAGCCTCGGTCCGGACCTGGCGGCGCGGTTGCGTCCGACTCTGCTGACGGGTCAGCTGTCGACGGCCGAGCGGCGGCGGGCGCTACTGGCCACGGCATCCGGGGGTGCGTCGATCATCGTCGGCACGCATGCGCTGCTCGGTGACCAGGTGACTTTCGCCGATCTGGGGCTCGTGGTCGTGGATGAGCAGCACCGGTTCGGGGTCGACCAGCGGGAGGCGCTGCGCCTGAAAGGGGTGCGCACCGGGGAGGGGCTGGATGCGGCGGCCTCGGGACCGGGGTCGGGCATGCGCGGAGCGGAGCCGCATGTTCTGGTGCTGACCGCGACGCCCATTCCGCGGACCGTGGCGATGACGGTCTTCGGCGATCTCGACGTGTCGACCATCACGGAGTTGCCGTCGGGGCGTTCGCCGATCGTGTCGCACGTGGTCGCGCTCACGGAGCACCCGGGGTGGGAGAACCGGATCTGGGAGCGTCTCGGCGAGGAGCTGGCGCAGGGGCGTCAGGGATTCGTCGTCTGCCCAGCGATCGATGTGCCTGGGGGAAGTGGAGGAAGCGCCGGAACACCCGAATCCGCCACCCTCGACCCTGCAGCCCCCGGCCCAGCAGCCACCGAAGTTGCTGCCACCGCCCCCGCTGCCACCGCCCCCGCTGCCACCGACCCCGCAGGCACCGACCCGGACGTCACCGAGCCCGCTGCCACCGCCACCCAGTCCGCCGCATCCACCCAGCGAGCGACCCCACGGGCCGCGGCCGGCCGGGCGCGCACGTCCAGGCAGCTCATCGAGGACGACCCCGATGCTCTCGCCGACGATGCGCTGGAGCCGGGTGCGCCACCCGCCGCGTCGGTTCTGCAGACGCTCGAGCAGTTGCGATCGAATCCACTGCTGGCCGGTCGTCGGATCGAGCCGCTGCACGGCCGGATGACCTCGGAGGACAAGGACGCGACGATGCGCGCCTTCGCGGCCGGCGAGATCGACGTGCTCGTGGCGACGACGGTGATCGAGGTGGGCGTGGATGTCCCGAACGCCTCCACGATGGTCGTGCTCGACGCAGACCGGTTCGGCGTCGCCCAGTTGCATCAGCTGCGCGGGCGCGTGGGTCGCGGCGGGGTGCCGGGGTTGTGCCTCTTCGTGACGCGGTCGGAACCGGCGACGGTGGCGCGTGAGCGGGTGGATGCCGTCGCGGCGACCCTCGACGGCTTCGCTCTCGCGCAGGTCGACCTCGAGTTGCGGCGCGAGGGCAACGTGCTCGGCGCGAACCAGTCGGGTGGACGCTCGTCGTTGAAGTTGCTGCGCGTCGTCCGCGATGGCGACCTGATCGCCGAGGCGCGCGAGGCGGCGTCTGCTCTGGTGGACTCGGATCCTACGTTGATCACGTTCCCTGCGCTCCATGATGCGCTGGCTCGTCGCCTGGACGAGGCCGAGCGCGCCTTCCTCGCGAAGGGCTGACGGCTTGGGCCGCGGTCCCGCTCGACTCCCGCCGCCGCCCCTGCCCTCGCTGCTGTCGCCGCCAACGATGCCGCGAGCACTCTCGATGACGTTCTTGGTACCGGTCACGAACGTGTAACACTCGTCCGATATGCTCCGGACCATGAGCCGGATCGCCGTCGTTCCTGGGTCTTTCGACCCCGTCACCCTCGGACATCTCGATGTCATCGGGCGGGCGGCCCGCATCTTCGACGAGCTGCACGTGCTGGTGGTTCACAACCCTGACAAGTCGGCTCTGCTGCCGATCGCGCAGCGGGTGTCGTTGATCCAGGACTCGATCGCGGATGCGGACGCCGGGGACAACATCCTGGTGACGAGCTGGAGTGTCGGGCTGCTCGTGGACTACTGCACCGATGTCGGCGCGAGTGTGCTGGTGAAGGGGATCCGCTCGCAGGTGGATGTGGCGTACGAGACGCCGATGGCGATCGTGAACCGCAACCTTGCCGGCGTGGAGACGATCTTCATGCTGCCGGATCCCGCGCACGCGCACGTATCCAGTTCGCTGGTGCGTCAGGTGGCCGCGCTCGGTGGCGACGTCGGTCCGTACGTGCCGAAGGTCGTCGCGGCATTCCTGCAGAAGGACCGCGGCTAGCTCGGTCTTCAGCTCAGCCCCTGCCTCAGCTCAGCCTGGCGTCAGCTCAGCCCCTGCCTCAGCTCAGCCCTGGCGTCAGCTCTGCCCCGGCTCGCCGCCGCACCGGATTCTTCGACTCGAGCTTCACGGGTCCGCGTTTCAGAGCATCGCCCGGTGGTGGTTCGAGCCAGAACTCGATGCCCCGGCGCCTGATTCGCCAGCCGTTGTTGTGCACCATCATGTGGTGGTGCCGGCAGAGCAGCACCCCGTTGCTCACATCTGTCGGCCCGTTGTGCCGTTCCCATTCGTCGGCGTGATGCGCTTCGGTCCAGGAGGGTGGCCGGTCGCATCCGGGAATGGCGCATCCACCCCACACGGCCGCCAGAACGACACGCTGCCTCTCGGAGAACAGCCGCTGCGTGCGCCCCAGGTCGAGCGCACAACCGCAGTCGTCGAAGAGGATCGGAAGGTATCCGTCTGCACACGCGCGGCGCTCGACGGTCGCGACCGAGACCGACGCGCCCTGCCCTTCGAGGTGGGCCGCGCCCTCACGTCGGTCGAGATCGGCGACCGTGACATGCACCCGGACACCGGGCTTGCGGGTGCCGAACACCCTGCCGTCGTCTGCGGAACCCGCGATGCGCACCATCTCGACCAAGGCATCCAGGGCCAGTTGCTCGGTGGTGCGGGAGTCGTTGACGATCGCCTCGGCACGCGCCTTCTGCGCGGGATCGACGAAGCGTGGCCCGCCGCGACGTGGGGCGGTGATCAGGTCGATCGCGTCGGTCACGAGCGCCGCCGACTCGGGGTCGAGGAGCCCCGTCACGCGCGTCATGCCGTCGGGGAGCGGCGTCAGCCGGAGGAAGCGCTTCGCGCGCAGGAGTTCTTCGCGGTCGGCGACGCCGTCGGCGTCCAGCTGGTCGCGGAGTTCGCGGGCCCGCCGGGCGACCTTCTCCGGCGGCAGGGCGGCCGACTCGACGACCAGAGTGTGGGCCGCATCCGCCAGGTCGTCGGCTGCCACATCGGCAGACGGCAATCCCAGACCGACCTG
>JBDSKH010000268.1:0-11214 GCA_039917005.1 Pseudolysinimonas sp. | reverse complement strand
CGCCGCGCTCCCGGTCGACTTCGACCGCTGGGTGGCCAGCGGCTTCGACGAGCCCGACTTCTACGACTCGCTCGTCGCCTTCGCCCCGGCCGCCGACCGCGTCGACAAGAAGCGTCACCTGGTCGTGTTCCCGATGTACACGCAGAACGGTTCGACCGACCGTCTCGTGGAGGCGCTGATCGCCGAGGTCATCTGGCCCGAGTTCATCGCGCGTCTGGAGGAGACCTACACGAACAAGCTGTTCCTCTCGCTGCGGCTGGTCGACTTCACGCCCGGATACGACACCAACTCGGCCGTGCTCTTCCCGGAGACGGTGGCGATGCGCGAGATCCCGGCGTTCACCTGGGGCGCGCTCTTCGAGGACCGCGAGGCGGCGCGGTTCCGCCGCGTGGTGCGCGAGGCCGCGGCCATCACGAAGCTCGAGCTGCTCCCGTCGCAGCACGAACTGCTCGCCGACCAGGAGATGGCCGAAGAGACCTTCGTGATGTGGGACATGATCCACGACCGCTCGCACATGCGCGGCGACCTGCCGTTCGACCCGTTCATGATCAAGCAGCGGATGCCGTTCTTCCTCTACTCGCTCGAGGAGCTGCGCTGCGATCTGATGGCATTCCGCGAGTGCGTGGCGCTCGAGCGCGACACGAAGACCGACGAGCACACCCGGATGCAGGCGATCAACGTGCAGCACGCGGTCATCTTCGATCGCATCTTCCGGTTCACGCTCACGGGCAGCCGGGTGCGCAACTACGACGGACTCGGCGGTCAGCTGCTGTTCGCGTGGCTCCACCAGCACCACGTGCTGCACTGGACCGACACGTCGCTCGACATCGACTGGGAGGCCGTGCCCGACGTCGTGATCGCGTTGTCGGACGAGATCAACGACCTGTACTGGAAGAGCATCGACCGCCCGAAGGTGGCTCACTGGCTCGCCGCCTATGAACTGGTGCGTGGCACGCTCACCCCGCACCCGGCATCGAACTGGGCCCGCGGGCTCTCCGACGAGATCCTCGCCGGAGCGCCGAAGGGCTACACCGATGCCGTGCTCGACGACGAGTTCCCGCTCTCGATGTTCTACGAGGCCCTCGGCAAGAAGATGGCCGATGTGATCGCGAGCACGAAGGGGATCACGGCGGCGACCGCCGATTGGAAGGCAGCGGCCGCGTGAGCAGCCGACGACGCGTGATCGCGGCGGTTCTCGTGGCGCTCGGTGCGATCGCCTACGGGGTCTCGCCGATCGATGTGATCCCCGAGCTCATCACAGGGCCCTTCGGGTTCATCGACGACGCCGGCGTCCTCGTCGGCGCCGGCATCGCGATCTGGAAGCTCCTGACCGGAGGCAAGAAGTGACGGCGGGTGGGCGCACGGTCCTGGTGACCGGCGCGACCGGCGCGACCGGACGTGCTGTCGCCGCGCTGCTGACCGGACGAGGCGACACCGTTCTCGCCGTGGGCACCGATGCCGAACGGCTGCGCACGGTGGATGCTGCCGAGCACCTGGTCGCCGATCTCACCGACCGCGCGGCGACCGATGCCCTCGCGGCCGACGTGGCGAGGCGGCACGCGAGCCTCGATGGCATCCTGCACCTCGTCGGCGGCTGGAAGCCGGGCTGGAGCGACGAGGTCACCGATTGGCTCAACGCCCGGCTCGTGAACACCCTGCTCAACGCGAGCGAGGCGTTCGAGCCGGCGCTGCTCGCGGCGCCCGAGGGCCGGCTGGCGATCATCAGCACGACCGCGGTGACGCACGACGGACCGCCGTCATCGGCCTACGCCGCCGCCAAGCTCGCCGCCGAGTCGTGGCTGGGGCAGCTCAACGCCCGCTGGGCCGGCACGAGCGCCGGCGCCGTGACGTACGTCGTGAAGTCGATCGGCGATACCGACACTGCCACCACCACGAATGGCACCGGCGTGGATGCTGTTGCAGCTGCCCTGGCCGGCGTGTGGGATCAGGCGCCCGGCGCGCGCATCGCGCTGTGACTGGGAGACTGAACCCGTGACCTCTCCGCACGACCCGCCTCTGCATGACCCCAACTCCCGCGGCTTCGCGAGCGACAACTACGCCGGCGTGCACCCCGAGGTGCTGGCCGCGCTCGCCGCGGCGAACGAGGGTCATCAGATCGCCTACGGCGAGGACGTCTACACGGCACGACTGCTCGAGACCCTCCGCGAGCACTTCGGCGCGACGGCCGAGGCGTTCCCGGTCTTCAACGGGACCGGCGCCAACGTCACCGCGCTGACGAGCGTCCTGCCCCGCTGGGGTGCGGTGATCTCGACGAGCACCGCCCACATCCACAGCGACGAGGGCGGCGCTCCCGAGAAGGTCGCCGGACTCAAGCTCTTCACGATCGACACCCCCGATGGCAAGCTCACGCCCGACCTCATCGCGACGCAGGCCTGGGGGTTCGATGACGAGCATCGCGCGCAGCCTGGCGCCGTCAGCATCACCCAGACCACCGAGCTCGGCACCCTCTACACGGCGGTCGAGATCCGCGCCATCGCCGACGCCGCGCACGCGCACGACATGGCGCTGCACCTCGACGGCGCGCGCATCTGGAACGCCGCCGCCGCGCTCGGCGTGCCGTTCCGCGAATTCACGACCGATGCGGGCGTCGACGTGCTCAGCTTCGGGGGCACCAAGAACGGGCTCATCGGCGCCGAGGCGGTCGTGGTGCTGAACCCGGATCGCGTGGCCGGGATGATCCGCCTGCGCAAGACCCTGATGCAGCTGGCAAGCAAGATGCGCTTCCAGAGCGCCCAGCTGCTCGCCTTGTTCGACGGCGGACTCGGCCTCGCCTCCGCCGGGCACGCCAACGCCATGGCCGCCCGGCTGCGGAGCGCGCTCGACGAGCTCATCGCTGCTGGACAGGCGCCGGGACTCTCGTTCAGTCAGCCGACGCAGGCGAACGCGGTCTTCGCGGTACTCCCCAACGACGCCGCCGACCGCATCCGGGAGCGCTACCGCTTCTACGACTGGGATCGCGCGGCCGGGCAGGTGCGCTGGATGACCGCCTTCGACACGACCGAGGCCGACATCGACGGGTTCGTCGAGGCGATCCGCGAGGAGCTGGCGAAGGGCTAGTCCCCAGCCGCTTCACCCGCGCCGCTTAGGCTGACGACCATGGCGAAAGCTGACACCCCCCGCCCCTGGACCTCCTCCTACGCCGAGGGTGTGCCGCCGGACATCGAGATTCCCACGGGATCGCTCTCCGACCTGATCGCCGGGTCGGTCGCCGAGTTCCCGCAGAACACGGCGCTCGAGTTCTTCGGCCGCGAGACCAGCTACGCCGAGCTCGGCGAGCAGATCAGCCGCGCCGCCGAGGGGCTGCGCAAGATGGGCGTGCGCAAGGGCGATCCGGTCGCGCTGATCATGCCGAACTGCCCGCAGCACGTCGCCGCGTTTTACGCGATCCTGCGACTCGGGGCGATCGTCATCGAGCACAACCCGCTCTACACACCGCGGGAGCTGCGCCATCAGTTCGAAGATCACGGCGCCAAGGTCGTCATCACCTGGGACAAGATCGTCGACGAGCTCCAGGGCTTCCCGAAGGACATCGCCGTCGACCACATCGTCAGCGTGGACATGACCCGCGCCATGCCGCTGCGCCTGCGCACCCTGCTCCGCCTGCCGATCGCGCGGGCCCGCAAGCAACGCGCGGACCTGACGCAGAAGGTGACGGGGACGACCAGCTGGGAGAAGCTGCTCGAGAACGAGCCGCTCGCCCCATCCACCCCAGCCCCGACCGTCGACGACGTCGCCCTGATCCAGTACACCAGCGGGACCACCGGGAACCCCAAGGGCGCGACGCTCACGCATCTGAACCTCGGTGTCAACGCGGCCCAGGCCCGCGCGTGGGTGCCGACGATCCCGCGCGGCACGGCCAGCGTGCACGCGGTTCTGCCGCTCTTCCACGCCTATGGGCTGACGCTATGCCTCACCTTCGCGATGAGCATGGGGGCGCGGCTCGTGCTGTTCCCGCGGTTCGATCCCGACCTCGTGCTGCCGGTCATCAAGAAACGGCCGCCGACGTTCCTGCCGGCCGTCCCGCCGATCTATCAGCGCCTGACCGCCGCCGCGAAGGAGAAGGGCGTCTCGCTCGCGGGCATCGAGATCGCCATCTCCGGCGCGATGCCGCTCTCGCAGGCCGTCATCACGCCGTGGGAGGACCTCACCAAGGGGTTCCTCGTCGAGGGCTACGGTCTCAGCGAGACCAGCCCGGTGCTGATGGCGAACCCGGTGGCCGGCAACCGCAAGCAGGGCACGGTCGGGCTGCCCCTGCCGGGCACCGAGGTGCGAGTGGTGGATCCGGACAACCCGACGAAGGATGTCGCGGCGGGCGAGCGAGGCGAGCTGCTGGTGCGCGGACCCCAGGTCATGAGCGGTTATTGGAAGAAGCCGGAGGAGACGGCCGCCGTGTTCGTGGACGGCTGGTTCCGTACCGGCGACATCGTCACCATCGACGACGAGGGCTTCGTCACGATCGTCGACAGGATCAAGGAACTCGTCATCACGGGCGGGTTCAACGTCTCGCCGAGCGAGGTCGAAGACATCCTGCGCGGTTTCGCAGGTGTCGCCGACGTGGCGATCGTGGGCCTGCCGAGCGCGCGGAACGGCGAGGAGGTCGTCGCGGTCGTGGTCACCAAGCCGGGCGAGACCGTCGACGTCGAGGCGCTGCGCGCGCACGGCAAGGAGACTCTCGGCGCCTACAAGGTGCCGCGCCAGGTGTTCTTCGTCGACGAGCTGCCGAAGTCGCTGATCGGCAAGGTGTTGCGCAAGAAGGTGCGCGACGCGCTGGTCGAGGGCGGCGCCACGGCGAAGGAGTAGGCGCCATGACCGACGACATTCGCGAGGGCGACATCATCAGCCCCGACGCCCAGCGGGTCGCGACCCAGCGGGTCATGGAGCTCTACACGGCCGCGGCTCGCTCGCCGATGGGAGGAGCGGAAGAGGCCGCGTTTCAGCGTGCGTTCTATGCGATGCCCTTCTGGCTGTTCATCCCGGTCGGACCCATCGATTCGCCGCAACCGTACGCGCTGGTCGTCGGGGGGAAACCGAGCATCCTCGGATACCTCGACGACGAATACCTCCGATCGGAAGCGATCGCGGGCGGAATCCCGCCGGAGGAGGCAGGGAAGGTCCTCGCCGTCCCGCCTCGCGGAGTCGTCGACTGGTCGGCCGACTGGATGGCGGCGGGCGTTGTCGACATCCGGTTCCAGCTGCAGCGCGGCGAGTACGTCCTGCCGCTCGCGCGGATCGCCGAAACGGCTCGGCTGGCCGGTCTGGAATAGCAGTGCACGAGGTCGCGCTGTCCTGAGGCACCAGCCCGCCGCCATAGGCTCGAATCCATGCGCTTCGGAATGTTCATCCCTCAGGGTTGGCGGCACGACCTCGTCGACATCGAGCCGGCTGACCAATGGCCCGTGATGAGCGACCTCGCGCAGCACGCCGACGCCGGGCCGTGGGAGTCGATCTGGGTCTACGACCACTTCCACACCGTCCCGGTTCCCACCGAGGAGGCGACCCACGAGGCGTGGACGCTCGTGAGCGCGTTCGCGGCCACTACATCCCGGATCCGTATCGGTCAGATGTGCACGTGCATGAGCTACCGCAACCCGGCGTACCTCGCCAAGGTCGCGGCGACGGCCGACATCATCTCGGGCGGACGCATCGAGATGGGCATCGGCGGCGGCTGGTACGAGAACGAGTGGCGTGCGTATGGATACGGGTTCCCGACGGCGGGGGAACGGCTCGGCCGCCTGCGCGAGGGCGTCGAGATCATGAAGCAGGCGTGGACCACCGGCACCGCGACCCTCGCGGGCGAGCACTACCAGGTGGACGGCGCGATCGTGCGACCCCTCCCGCTGCAGCAGGGCGGCATCCCGATCTGGATCGCCGGCGGCGGCGAGAAGGTGACGCTCAAGATCGCGGCGCAGTACGCCGACTACACGAACTTCGACGGCAGCCCCGACGGGTTCGCGCGCAAGAGCGAGCTGCTGCGGGCGCACTGCGACACGGTCGGGACCGACTTCGATCGGATCGTCAGGAGCGCCGACTACAACGTGGTGATCCGCTCGACCGAGGCGGACGCCCAGAGCGCCGTCGACGCGATCGAGGCCCGGTACGCGCGCTTCATCGGCGATCACCGGGCGGCGACGTGGGTCGTCGACTACCGCAATGGCGTCAACATGGTCGGCACACCGCAGCAGATCGTCGAGCGGCTGGGCGAACTGCGCGACCTCGGGCTCGCGTACTCGATCCTGAACTTCCCGGACGTGGCCTACGACACAACGTCGCGGGATCTCTTCGAGTCAGAGGTCATCCCGGCGCTGGCTGGCTGAGGAGCGCGCGAAGCACGCGTCTCGAAGCCCTGCACTACTCGACGGTGGTGGGTGCTCCCTCGAACCGCG
This sequence comes from Pseudolysinimonas sp., assembly GCA_039917005.1. GTDB lineage: Bacteria > Actinomycetota > Actinomycetes > Actinomycetales > Microbacteriaceae > JBDSKH01. The sequence continues at coordinate 4,810 of JBDSKH010000268.1, read as the reverse complement.
AGACCTGCAGTTCGTCGTCGCCGAGGCCGACCATGACGGTGTCCCCGTCGCGCACCTCGCCGGCCAGCAACGCGCGCGCGAGCCGGTCGTCGATCTCGTTCTGCATGAGGCGGCGCAGCGGACGGGCCCCGTAGATCGGGTCGAAGCCGCGCTCGGCGAGCCAGGCACGGGCGTCCGGGGTGACGGCCAGCTGCAGCCGCCGCTCGCCGAGGCGCCTCTCCAGCCTGTCGATGTAGAGCGACACGATCTGGCCCAGGTCGTCGGTGGTAAGCGGCGAGAACACGACGATGTCGTCGAGCCGGTTCACGAACTCGGGCTTGAAAGCCTGGCGCACCAGGTCGTGCACGGCCGCCTTCTTGTCCTCCCACTCCAGCGTCTGGTCGGTGAGGAACTGGCTGCCGAGGTTCGACGTCAGGATCAGGATCGTGTTGCGGAAGTCGACCGTGCGGCCCTGACCGTCGGTGAGGCGGCCGTCATCCAGCACCTGCAGCAGCACGTCGAAGACCTCGGGATGCGCCTTCTCGACCTCGTCGAGCAGGATCACCGAATACGGACGGCGCCGCACGGCCTCGGTCAGCTGACCGCCCTGCTCGTAGCCGATGTACCCGGGAGGGGCGCCGACGAGGCGCGAGACGGAGAACTTCTCTCCGTACTCGCTCATGTCGATGCGCACGAGGGCCTTCTCGTCGTCGAAGAGGTAGGCCGCGAGGGCCTTGGCGAGCTCGGTCTTGCCGACACCGGTCGGCCCGAGGAAGAGGAACGAGCCGGTCGGGCGATCGGGATCGGAGATGCCCGCGCGCGTGCGCCGCACCGCCTCGGACACGGCCTTGACCGCATCCTTCTGGCCGATCAGCCGCTTGCCGAGCTCCGCCTCGAGATGCAGCAGCTTCTCGGTCTCGCCCTGGCGCAGCTTGTCGACCGGGATGCCGGTCCAGGCCGCCACGACCGCCGCGATGTCCTCGTCGGTCACCTGGTCGTTGACCATGCGCGGGCCGAGCTGCTCGACGGCCTCCGCGGCGGCGAGCTTCTTCTCGATCTCGGGGATGACCTCGTAGTTCAGCTTCGAGGCCTTCTGGTACTCCTGCTCGCGCATCGCCTTGTCCAGGTCGATGCGGGCGTCGTTGAGCTTGCTCTTCAGGTCGCCGACCGAGTGCAGGGAGTTCTTCTCCGCCATCCACCGCGCCTGCAGCTCGTTGAGTTGGGTCTCCTTGCCGGCCAGGTCGTCGCGCAGCTTCTCGAGACGCTCCTTCGACGCGGCGTCCTTCTCCTTCTTGAGCGCGAGCTCCTCGATCTTGAGCCGGTCGACGCCGCGCTTCAGCTCGTCGATCTCGGTCGGGCTCGAATCGATCTCCATCTTCAGCCGGCTGGCGGCCTCGTCGATGAGGTCGATCGCCTTGTCCGGCAGTTGACGGGATGTGATGTACCGGTTGCTGAGGGATGCGGCCGCGACCAGCGCGCTGTCCGCGATCGTCACCTTGTGGTGCGCCTCGTACCGCTCCTTGAGCCCGCGCAGGATCGCGACGGTGTCCTCCACCGTCGGCTCGCCCACGTAGACCTGCTGGAACCGGCGCTCGAGCGCCGCGTCCTTCTCGATGTACTCGCGGTACTCGTTGAGCGTCGTCGCACCGATCATGCGCAGCTCGCCGCGCGCGAGCATCGGCTTGAGCATGTTCGCCGCAGCCACCGACCCCTCGCCACCGCCCGCGCCCATGAGCGTGTGCAGCTCGTCGATGAAGGTGATGATCTGGCCGTCGGAGTCGTTGATCTCCTTGAGCACCGCCTTGAGGCGCTCCTCGAACTCGCCACGGTACTTGGCGCCGGCGACGAGCGCGGCCAGGTCGAGCGACACGAGCTGCTTGCCTTTGAGCGAGTCGGCGACGTCCCCCGCGACGATGCGCTGGGCCAGGCCCTCGACGACCGCGGTCTTTCCGACACCCGGCTCGCCGATGAGCACCGGGTTGTTCTTGGTGCGCCGGGTCAGAACCTGGCTGATGCGCCGGATCTCGGCGTCGCGGCCGATGACGGGATCGAGCTTGCCGCTCTTGGCGATCTCGGTGAGGTTGACGCCGTACTGCTGGAGGGGCGTCTTCTGCTCCTCCTGCTGGCCCGACGTGGGCGCTCCCTGCATGTTGGCCATCTGCGTTCTCTCTCTAGCTACGTCCGAAGGGACGCCACACCACAACTTGATTGGACTTCTTCGCGCGCTCGCCCGCGCGCAGCGACACGACGTCGCCCTCAGCGCCGGCGGCGAACACCCGGCGGCCGGGACGCGTCAGCAGCTCGTCGGCGAGCGCCGACTCCAGCTCGCGCACGCGGCCCGCCAGCATGGTCACGTGGTTCTCGAGATCCAGGATGCGGCGGATGCCCTCGAGGTTGAGACCCTCCGCGCTCATCCGCGCGATCTCGCGCAGCTGCACGACATCCCGCATCGAGTAGCGGCGCGACTGGCCCGGCGTGCGGCCGGGGCTGACCAGCCCGAGCCGGTCGTATTGGCGGAGTGTCTGCGGGTGCATTCCGCTCAGGTCGGCGGCGACGGCGATCGGGAAGACCGGCGAGAGCTCGTTCACGGCTAGCCCCGCGCCTTCTCAAGCAGCTCGGTGCGCGGGTTCTCCGCCGGCATGGCGGCGGCGAACTTCTCGAGCGCCTCCTTGGCATCGCCGGGCAGGTGCGCGGGCACAGCGACGAGGACGTGGGCGAGCAGGTCCCCCGTTCCCTTGCTGGTCGTGACGCCGCGGCCCTTCACGCGCAGGACGCGCCCACTCGGGGTCCCGGCCGCGACGCGCAGCTTCACCGGGCCGCCGTCGAGGGTCGGCACCTCGATCGTGGCGCCGAGGGCCGCCTCGACGAAGGTGACCGGAACATCCACGCGGAGGTTGAGTCCCTCGCGCTCGAACACCGGATGCTTGCGCACCGCGATCGTGAGCACCAGGTCTCCGGCGATCCCGCCATCCGGGCTCGGCTGCCCCTTGCCCTTGAGGCGGATCTTCTGGCCGTCGGCCACGCCCTCCGGGATCTTGACCTTGGTCTCGCGCCCGCTCTGCATGGTGAGGGTGACCGTGTCGCCGCGGATCGCGGTGAGGAAGTCGAGTGTCGTCTTGGCCGTGATGTCGGCGCCCTTCGACGGACCGCCGTCGCCGCGGAATCCGCCGGTCGAGGTGCCGAAGCCCCCTCCACCGAACATGCCGCCGAGGAGGTCCTCGAATCCGCCCGCGCTGTAGGTCGTTCGACCGCCGCGCTGCCCGAACATCCCGCCGAAGACGTCCTCGAACCCGCCGGCCGTGCCGGGAGCGCCGGGGGTGAACCGCGCGCCGCCGCCCATGGCCCGCACCTGGTCGTACTCGCGGCGCATGTCGGAATCGGCGAGCACCGAATACGCCTCGCTGATCTCCTTGAAGCGCGCTTCAGCTTTCGCGTCGCCCGGATTGGAGTCGGGGTGGAACTGACGCGCGAGCTTGCGGTACGTCTTCTTGAGGTCGGCGTCGGAGACGTCCTTCTTCACGCCGAGGACGGCGTAGAAGTCCTTGTCGAACCAGTCCTGACTCGCCACCGTGTCGTCTCCTCGCCCGGTCTACGGCTCGGGGACGCTGACGGCGACCTTGGCGGGTCGCAGCAGGCGGTCGCCGATGGCGTAGCCGGGCTCGATCACGTCGGCGACCGTAGGACTCGTCACCTCGGCGCTGTAGACCTGGACGATCGCCTCGTGGATCTTCGGATCGAAGGGAACGCCCTTCGCGCCGATCTTGATCAGGCCGTAGCGCTCGAATCCGGCACGCAGCTTCTGCGCGACGAGCGTGAGCGGGCTGCCATCGACGAGGTCGCCGTGGGCGTCTGCCCGATCGAGGTCGTCGATCGCCGGGAGCAGCGTGCGCAGCACCTCGGCGATCACCAGCTCGCGGTTCGCGGCGCGGTCGCGCTCGACCCGGGTGCGGAAGTTCTTCAGCTCCGCCTCGGCACGCGCGGCACGGTCGCGGTACTCGGCCACGAGGTCGCGCTCGGCGCCTGCCAGCAGCGCGATGTCCTCGTCGCTGAGATCGAGGCCGGGTGCGTCGGAGGCGGCGGCGTTCTCACCGCCCGTCTCGACATCCGGTCCCTCGGCCTCGATGAGATCATCGGCGCCCGAACCGGCGCGGGTCTCCCCGTCCGAGTCGACCCGGCGCTTGTCGGTGAACTTGGGCTCGGGCTTGTCGGCGGGATCCTTCCCCGCCGCGTTCTCGTCCTTCGGCTGCTTGGAGGCCATCGCTACTTCTTGGGCCCCTTGGTCTTGGGCTCTTCGTCCTTGGTGGACTCTTCGTCGTCGTCGACCAGCTCGGCGTCGACGATGTCGTCGTCACCCGATGCCGCGTCGTCACCCGACGCGGAGTCGCCCTCGGGCGCCTCGGCGTTCTTCGACGTCTCGGTGGAGGCGTAGATGGCCTCGCCGAGCTTCGTCTGCGATGTGCTGAGCTTCTCGTAGGCCTTGTTGACCGCGTCGTCGTCCTCCGCCTGGAGGGCCGTCTTCAGCGCGTCGACGTCGGCCTGCACCTCGGTCTTGACGTCATCCGGGAGCTTGTCGTCGTTCTCCTTGATGAGCTTGTCGATCGAGTAGGCGAGCTGTTCGGCGTTGTTGCGCACCTCGGCCGACTCGCGACGCGCCTTGTCCTCGGCGGCGTGCTCCTCTGCCTCGCGCACCATGCGCTCGATGTCCTCCGTGGGGAGGGACGAGCCGCCGGTGATCGTGATCGACTGCTCCTTGCCGGTGCCCTTGTCCTTGGCGCCGACCTGCACGATGCCGTTCGCGTCGATGTCGAAGGTGACCTCGATCTGCGGGACT
>JBDSKH010000267.1:0-4730 GCA_039917005.1 Pseudolysinimonas sp. | reverse complement strand
GACGCCGCCCAGCCCGATCAGGATGCCGAGGCCGACGAAGATCTCGCCGAAGACGCCGGTCTCGCCCGACTCATGGGTGATCTCCTTGACGGACACGCTCATGGGCCGGCCGACGGGGCAGGCGTTCTTCAAGGCCCCGGTCCGCCGTGCACGTTCCAGGGCCGACCGAGGCGGTCTGCCCCGGTGGGCATGGCCAAATGGCAGGCAGGATTGGGGGCGCCGATGGCCAAGGCGTCGTCCACTGCATCATCCGGCGGACGCGACCGCAATCGCCTTGCCTTGGAGCCGAGCCCGTACCTGCAGCAGCACGCCGCAAACCCCGTGGACTGGTGGCCGTGGGGCGAGGCGGCCTTCGCCGAGGCCGCCCGGCGCGACGTGCCGGTCATGATCTCGATCGGTTACGCGACCTGCCACTGGTGCCATGTGATGGCGCGGGAGAGCTTCAGCGATCCCGAGGTCGCGGCGCACCTGAATGAGAACCTCGTGGCGATCAAGGTCGACCGCGAGGAGCACCCGGAGGTCGACGCCAGCTACCTCGCCGCCGCGAGCGCGTTCACGCAGAGCCTGGGCTGGCCCCTCACGATCTTCGCGACGCCGGAAGGGTCGACCTATTTCGCCGGCACGTACTTCCCGCCGCGCGCGGTCGGGAGCGTGCCCGCGTTCCGGCAGGTCGTCGACGCGGTGCTCGAAGCCTGGCGGGAGCGGCGTTCGGACGTCGAGGTCGCCGGACTCGCGGTGCGAGATGCAGTGGCGGCCATGCGCGCGTCGGGGGCCGCCGGCGAGGTGCTCCTCCCGGGCGGCGAGCCGTTCGCGGCCGCCGTCGAGAAGCTCGAGTCGCTCGAGGACACCGAGTTCGGCGGTCTGGGGCGCGCGCCGAAGTTCCCGAACACGCCCGTCATCGCGTTCTTGCTGGAGCGCGGGGCCGCGGGTGACGAGCGTGCCGACGCCTTCGCTCGCCGGACCCTCGCGATCATGGCGGCATCCGGCCTGCGTGATCCGGTCGAGGGCGGGTTCTTCCGCTACGCCGTTCAGCGCGACTGGAGCGAGCCGCACTACGAGCGCATGCTCTCCGACAACGCGCAGCTTCTGGCCGCATACACCGCGGCGGGGACCGAAGATCCGGATGCCGCGGAGACCGCCGCAGGCATCGCCGCCTTCCTGCTTGGCGTTCTGCGATTGCCCGGCGCCGCCTTCGCCTCCGCGCAGGACAGCGAGAGCGTCGTCGACGGTTCCGCCAGCGAGGGCGGGTACTACCTGCTCGATGCCGAGCGCCGGGCAGCGCAGCGTCCGCCGGCCCTCGACGCCAAGGTGCTGACCGGGCTGAACGGCATCGCGATCGGCGCCCTCGCCGAAGCGGGCGACCGGTTCGGGCGGTCCGAATGGATCGATGCGGCGCGCGCCGCCGCCGACACGGTGCTGGGGCTGCACGGCGCGGACGCCGGGATCGCGCGGGCGTCGCTCGACGGGATGCTCTCGGATGCGCCGGCCACCCTCGAGGACCTGGGCGGGCTGGCCGGCGGCCTGCTCCGCCTGGCGGTGGCGAGTGGCGAAGTCCACTACGCCGAGATCGCCCGCATGCTGGTGGAGGCATGCTCCGTCGACGGCGCGATCGCGGCGCCGGCCGGTCCCGACCCGGTGCTCGCGGCGCGCGGCCTCGCGACCGAGGGCGACCCCGGCGACGGGGCGCTGCCATCCGGTCGCTCGCTGCTCGCCGATGCGGCGCTGTGGCTCTCGTCGCTCACCGGGGACGACGCGCACCGGCGCATCGCCGAGGCCGCCATCGCCCCGGTGCTCGAGTACGCCGCCGGGCAGCCGAGCGCGTTCGGGGCGGCGCTGGCCGTCGCATCCCGGCTCGCCGAGCCGCTCGAGCAGCTCGTGATCGTCACGCCCGGCACGTCCGTGGAAGAGGGTGTCGGGGAGCTGGACACCTCATCGCGGGGCTGGCGCCGGGGCGTGCGAGCCGTCGTCACGCCGGCTCAGGCCGAGGCGTTCGCTGCCGCCGGATTCGAGCTGTTCGCGTCACGGGGTGCGCGCGGCGGGATCGCGACCGCCTACTACTGCGAACACTTCGTGTGCGCGCTGCCGGTCACGACGGCGGGAGAGCTGACCGCTTTGCTCAGCCGGGGATCGTGACGAGTTCGGCCTCCGGGTCGGCCTCCCACTCGTTGAGCGAATCGTCGTAGATCGCGACCGAGCGCTCGCCCAGCAGCGTGAGAACAAGGGCGGCCGAGGCCGCCGCGATGCCGCTCCCGCAGTAGGTCACGATGCGCGGAGCGCCGAGAGCGGGCTCCAGGATGCCGCGGAGCTTCTCCGGCTCGAGGTACGTGCGGCGGTCGCGGTCCACCAGGCGCGCGGCGGGGACCGAGCTGCTGCCCGGAATGTGCCCGCCGCGCTTGCGGGGGACAGCCTCGCCGGTGAACTCCTGCGGAGGGGCGGCGCAGACCAGGGCGGCCTCGTGCTCTCCGCGGAGGACGCCCTCCACGTACGCCTTGTCGACCCAGAGCTCGGGGCGCTCCGTCACCGTGAACACGGCCGGCTCGGCCTGGATGTGGCCGGTCTCCAGCGCGCGTTCCTCCTGCTTCCAGCTGGTGAGCCCGCCGTCGAGCACCGCGACGTGGTCGTAACCGAAGGCGCGGAACAGCCACCACACGCGCGCCGCCCACTGACCGACCGCCGAGTCGTAGACCACGACCGTCGTCGTGTTGTCGATGCCCAGTTCTCCTGCTGCGGCCGCGAATCGCTGCGCGCTCGGGCGGCTGAACGGATACCGGCCCTCCGGATCGGAGAGCTCCTCGAAGAGGTCGGCGAACACCGCCCCCGGGATGTGGCCCTCGAGCAGGTACTGCTCGTGGCCGCTCACGTTTCCCGGCTTCCCGTTCGGATTCAGAAATCGCACGACCGACGCGTCGAGCACCACGAGCCCATCGGCGCCGAGGTGATCGGCGAGCCACTGCGTCGGCACAAGCGGGCCGGGCAGGGCGGGCGCTGAGGGGACGGAAGACATGCCGACACGCTAGTTCGGGCCCGCAGCGGATCGCAGAGACCGCGACACACCACGTAACGCGAGCGCGGCCCACGGAGGAACGTAGGCTCGACCTATGGCCGGACGTCCGAACTTCATCCCGCTCCTGCCGATTGCGGCGCTCGCCCTGACGCTCAGCGCCTGCACCCCGATCGGCCAGTTCATCGGTCCGGGTGGGCCAGGGGCGGCGGGCCCCACCACATCCAGCTCTCCTACTCCGTCGACGACTCCGTCGCCCGAACCGACGAGCACCGATTGCGATGACGCCGTTTTCACCGAGCCGGGCGACTACCACGTGGGCGACTGCGTGCGATTGACCGTCGAGGGGCACGACATCACGGTGACGGCAGGAAGCGTCGGCATCCTCATCATCACCGGCAACGCGAACAACGTGAGCGCCGCCGGCGAGGTCGGATCGCTGACCGTCGAGGGCAACGTCAACGACGTCGACACCCTCGATGTATCCAGCGTCGAGATCGAGGGCCGGTTCAATCAGCTCGGCGTGCACGGCTCGGTCGAGCGGGTCGCCATCGACGGGGACGACAACGAGGTGCTCGTCGACGGCGACATAGGCCCGGTCGAGGTCCGCGGCGAGCGCAATGTCGTGAATTCGCAACCCTAGGTGGGGGCGCTCGGGTACCTCTCCGCCTCGATCCCTCTGCGGCTCGCCACGGCGGGGTCGGTCGTGGCCATCCCGATTCTGGCGGTGCAGGAACTGGACGACATCGCCGTCGGCGGAGCGCTCGTGGCGGCGTCGCTCGCCCCGGCGATCATCGCGGCACCTCTCGTGGGAGCTGCCCTCGATCGTGCCCGGCACCCGGGATGGCTGGTGTTCGCCGGTGCCGGCGCGACGGTGGCGGGATACTCGGCGACGGCGCTGCTCGGCATCGTGCCGCTGCCAGTCATCGCCCTGCTGCTCGTGGCGGCCGGCGCGGGGGCGCCGTTCCTGCTCGGCGGCTTGTCGAGCTTCGTCACCGATGAGATCCCCGAGGAACGCCAGGCATACGCGTACGACGCGCTCTCGTACAACATCGCCTCGGTCGCCGGCCCGGGCGTCGTCGCCATCGCCGCGATTTCGGGTTCGAACCGGCTCGGGATGTGGCTCATGGCCGCCGCGGCCGCGGTCGGCGCGGTGGGGGCCCTCGCCCTGCGATTGCGGGCACGCCCGGCCGGGACGGAATCTGTGCTGCGCACCATCGCATCCGGAGCCCGGCATCTCACCCTGCACCGTCCAATCGCGGTGGTCACGTCGGCCGGCACTCTCGCCACATTCGGCCAGGGTGCGCTGCCGATCGCGGCTGTCGCTCTATCGCTGGAGCGAGCGGGCAGTGCGGAGGAGGCCGCCGTGATCATGACCGCGTTCGCCGTCGGGGGGCTCGGGGGCGCTCTGGTGGCCGCGGTGCGTCCGCCGAAGCGCTTCACGCCGCAGCTCGTGATGGGCGGCGGGTTCGCCCTGATCGGGGTGTTCACACTGCTGGCCGTGCCGTCGCTCGGATTCGGCTGGACGATCGTCGTGATCGGCCTCTCGGGCGTCTTCACGGCATCCAGCAACGCGGCCATGCTCATGCTGCGCAAGCAGCAGAGCCCCCTCGGCATGCGGTCGCAGGTCTTCACGATCGGTTCGGGCCTGCGCGCGACATCGACCGCGGTCGGTGCGGCGGTCGCCGGGGCGCTCGCGGGTCTGGATGCAGGGGTGCTGATCGCCGGC
>JBDSKH010000266.1:0-4635 GCA_039917005.1 Pseudolysinimonas sp. | reverse complement strand
GCGGCGATCCCCCGGAGGGCGTGGCCGAGGCGGACGTGCATCTCGGCGACCTGGGCAGTGCCGCCGAGCTCGTGCAGCTCATCCATCGCGTGCAGAAGGAGCGGGTCCCGTTCACCCTGCACGATGTCCCGGGATTCCCGGGCACGAAGCGCGTCGGCGCGAGCGAGCGCGTCACGATCGCCGTCGCCGCGTTCCCCAACGGCCACCCGCGTTCGCGTTCGCGCTCGCAGGACATCGATACGCTCCTCGCCAAGCAGGCGGCCGGCGCCAACCTCGCCATCTCGCAGCTGTTCTTCGAGGCCGACGAGTACCTCTCATTCGCCGACGCGGCGCGGGCGGCGGGCGTGACGATGCGCATGCTGCCCGGCATCATGCCGATTCTGAGCATGGGCCGCCTCAAGCGCGTGCTCGAGCTCACGGGTGAGGCGCCGCCGCAGAGCCTCATCGCGCGGCTCGAGGGGGCGGACTCGCCCGAGGCCGCGTCCGCTGCCGGCATCGATGCCTCGACCACTCTGGCCCGCGATCTGCTCGATGGCGGCGCCTCCGGACTCCACCTGTACACCTTCAACCGCTCCGCAGCCCCGCTCGCCGTCCTCGGTGGAGCCGGGCTACTCGATACGACGAGGATCCACGCGTGACATCGAACACCCGCACCTTCCCGGCCGGCACGATCCTTGGGTACCCCCGGATCGGCCGGCGCCGCGAGCTGAAGCGCGCCATCGAGGCGTTCTGGAAGCACGACATCGGCGTCGCCGAGCTCGAGGAGACGGCGGCGGGCCTCCGCGCCGCGACCCGGGAGCGTCTCGCGAGCCTGGGCCTCGGCCGCACCGACTCATCGATCCCCGAGTCGTTCTCCTACTACGACCAGGTTCTGGATGCGGCGATCACGGTGGGTGCGATCCCCGAGCGTTTCGCCGACCTCGTCGACGACGACGGCCGGGTCGACCTCGCCGGCTACTTCACCATCGCCCGCGGTGAGGGCGACAAGGCGCCGCTCGAGATGACCAAGTGGTTCGACTCCAACTACCACTACCTCGTCCCGGAGATCGGCCCCGGGACCGAGTTCCACCTTGCGAGCGAGCGTCTCGTCGCCGAGGTCGCCGAGGCGAAGGCGGCGGGCTTCACGACGCGTCCGGTCATCGTCGGCCCTGTCACCCTCCTGCTCCTGAGCAAGCCGGCCGAGGGTGTGTCCGGCGACTTCCAGCCGCTGAGCAGGCTGGAGCAGCTGCTGCCGGTCTACATCGAGTTGCTGGGCAAGCTGGCGGCCGCCGGAGCGGAATGGGTGCAGCTCGACGAGCCCGCCCTCGTCAGCGAGTCGATCGAGACGCCGCGCGGCGAAGTGCTCTCGGCGCTGCAGACCGCGTACGAGGCTCTCGGCTCCCAGCGCTCGCTCGGCATCCTGGTCGCGGCGCCGTACGGCGCGCTCGAGGATGCACTGCCGGTGCTGGAGGCCGCCCCGATCGATGCGATCGCGATCGACCTCGTCCGCGGCGCCGTGCCCAGCGGCCCGGTCACCGACAAGGTGCTGGTCGGCGGTGTCATCGACGGCCACAACATCTGGCGCGGTGATCTCGCGGGCGCGTTCGGCAAGCTGGAGGCGCTCAGGGCCCACTCGCCGAACGTGTCCGTCGCGACCTCCACGAATCTCTTCCACACCCCGCACGACGTCGACGACGAGCCCGGCCTCTCCGACCAGCTGAAGAGCTGGCTGGCCTTCGCCGATCAGAAGGTGGTCCAGGTGGAGATCCTGGCGCGCGGGCTGCGCGACGGCAAGGCGGCCATCGCCGCCGAGCTGGATGCCGCATCCGCCGCCCTGGACGACCGCCACCAGGCGGCCGGAGTGCGCGACGGCAACGTGCGCACACGTGCCGCCGCCCTCGATGCGTCGGCCTTCACCCGCGGCGACTACGAGACCCGCCGTACCGCGCAGGACGAGGCGTTCCGGCTGCCGCCGCTGCCCACCACCACCATCGGCTCCTTCCCGCAGACGGGCGCGATCCGCAAGGAGCGGGCCCGCTTCGCGAAGGGCGAGATCGATCAGGCCGAGTACGAGGGCTTCCTCCAGCAGGAGATCAGGGATGTCGTCGAGCTGCAGGAGCGGATCGGGCTGGACGTGCTCGTCCACGGCGAGCCAGAGCGCAACGACATGGTGCAGTACTTCGCGGAGAACCTCGACGGCTTCGCCGTGACGCAGAACGGCTGGGTGCAGTCGTACGGTTCGCGCGCCACCCGCCCGAGCATCCTGTGGGGTGATGTGTCTCGTCCCGCGCCCATCACGGTGCGCTGGTCGACGTTCACGCAGAGCCTGACCGAGAAGCCCGTCAAGGGCATGCTCACCGGGCCGGTCACGATCCTCGCCTGGTCGTTCGTGCGCGACGACCAGCCGCTCGCCGAGACCGCCAATCAGGTGGCCCTCGCGCTGCGCGACGAGATCGCGGACCTCGAGGCGGCCGGCATCGGCATCATCCAGGTCGACGAGCCGGCGCTGCGCGAACTCCTCCCGCTGAAGAAGCGCGACCAGCCCGCATATCTCGACTGGTCGGTCGACTCGTTCCGGCTGGCTACCGCGGGCGTGGAAGACAGGACGCAGATCCACACCCACCTCTGTTACTCGGAATTCGGCGTCGTGCTCGACGCGATCGACCGGCTGGACGCCGACGTCACGTCGATCGAGTCCGCCCGGTCGCGCGGTGAGGTCGTCCCCGAGCTCGAGCGCAGCGGCTTCGCACGGGGCATCGGACCGGGTGTCTACGACATCCATTCGCCCCGGGTGCCGAGCGAAGAGGAGGTGCAGGAGCTGCTCGAGGCCGCGGTCGCGAACATCCCCCAGCGCCAGATCTGGGTGAACCCGGACTGCGGCCTCAAGACCCGTGGATACGACGAGACCGTCGCATCGCTCGAGAACATGCTCGCCGCCACCCGCGCGGTGCGCGAGCAGGTGGCCGTCCGATGACGCGCCGGCTCTCGCAGGCGAAGTTCGCCGCCGTCACCATCGCGGCTCTCGGGATGTTCGCGCTGACCGGGTGTGCCGGCGCCGCCCCGCAGCCGCAGCCGAGTACCCCCGCGCCCGACGCGGCCTGCACGGAGGTCGCGGTGGTGGTCGACTTCGGCGCGCTCGGCGCCCCGTCGCTCGACGACTGCGTCGGCGCGGGCGCGGCCCTCGACGTCCTCGACGAGGCCGGGGTCACGACCGAGGGCACGCTCGACTACGGCGATCAGGTCGTCTGCCGCGTCAACGACCAGCCAGCCCCCGAGACCGAGTCCTGTGCGACGCTGCCGTCCGGCGCGTACTGGGCGCTCTGGGTGAAGCCCACCGCCGACGCCGAATGGGAGTACGCCCAGGAGGGTGTCGCGACGCTGGAACTGGTCGACGGGCAGTCGGTGGGGCTGGTCTACACAGAAGGCAGCGACTCCACGCCGCCCGAAGGCTGATGCGACCCCGCCGCCTCGCGTCCCTGCGCATCGCGGCGCTGCTCGCGGCGGCGTTCGTGGCGCTGCGGGTCGCATATCGTGTGGTCTTCGGCGGCGCGGGCGGCAGCGGCATCCTGATCGTCGATCTTCCCCGCATCCCGTTGGACGGCCCGTTCACCTACATCACCCTGTTCGGCGATGTCACGACGGGCGGGATCGCCGCGGCGGCGGTGAGTGCGCTCCCGTTCGCCGGGCTCATCCTCGCGTTCGGCATCCTCGGCGTCGTGGTCGACCTGCGTGCCCTCCTGACGCGCGGAGCGGTCCGGGGTCCGGTGCGAACCGTCTCGCGGGCGCTTGTCGTCGCATGGGCGACGTTCCCAGCCCTCCTGGACTCGGTGCGCCGGGTGCGGGTGGCGCGGGAGCTGCGCGGTGAGCGCTCGGCCGCGTCACTGATCGTGCCGGTGCTGGAGCAGACCGTGGAACGCGCCATCGTCCTCGGTGCCTCGATGGAGGTGCGCGGATTCGCCGCCTCCCGGTTCGCCGAGCCCGACCGGAAGCGACCCGCGACGATCCGGGATGCCTCGCTCGGCTTCGACGGCGGGTGGACCCTCGAGGCGGTCGACCTCGACTTCGCGCCGGCAACGCTCACCCTCGTCACGGGGCCGACCGGCTCGGGCAAGTCGACGCTGCTGCAGGCCCTCAGCGGGCTGTTCCAGCACGTCGCCGAAGGCGATCAGGCCGGATCGATCGACGTCGGAGGAGTGGACCGGATGTCGACGCCGCCGCGCGAGACGGCCGGTTTCGTCGGTGTCGTCTCGCAATCGGTGCGGCTGTCGTTCGTCGCCGCGACTGTGAGCGAGGAGCTCGGGTTCTCACTGGCAATGAGGGGCGCCGAGCCCGCCGTCCTGCAGAAGCGCGTCGAAGAGGTGGCGGCCGATCTCGGCATCGTGCACCTCCTCGACCGCGAGGTGGGGACCTTGTCGGCGGGGGAGGCGTGCCTGGTCGCCATCGGCGCCGCGATCACCTCGCGTCCGGCGCTCCTGCTGCTCGACGAGCCCCTCGCCGACCTCGACACCGCGGCGCGCGAGCGCGTGGTGGCCGAGCTGGATCGGCTCGCCCACGACCACGCCGTGTGCGTCGTGGTCGCCGAGCACTCCACTCGTCACTGGGGATCGACCGTTGACTCCGTGCTCGAGCTGCGCGACGGAACCGTGGGTCGCGGGG